>NZ_LWRX01000115.1:0-114584 GCF_001683835.1 Ralstonia sp. RL
TGATGAGCTTCCTGGCCTGGGTGTTGAGCGCCTCGATCATGCCGTCGTTCGAGTGGCCAAGGCAGTTGACGGCCCAGCCCTGCACGAAGTCCAGGTATCGCTTGCCGTTGTGGTCCGTCAGCCACGAGCCCTTGCCCTCGGTGAAGACGATCTCGGGCCGGTTGGTGATGTACATCAGGGACTGGACGGGGTAGTCAGCAAACGCCATGGCAGAAGCTCCAGAAAAAAGGCGGCAAGGAAATGAAAAGAGCGTGAAAAGAGCGGCGGGAAAAAGACAAAGGCCACGGGGGTCGCCCCGTGGCCTTGTGATCGTCGAATCCTGCGAACCCGATATGCAATCAGCAGACAGCCGCGCGGCTTCCCGAAGGGAGCAACGTACGGCGGCGTCGGAGGTGCAGGGCCTGGTTCATAAGGCGCAAGAATAAGACGGATGCCATGTCAAGTCAAAACCAAATTTTGACCGTCTTTGGATTTGTGCAACGCCTCAGCCCGCCGGGTGCAGGTCGGCTTCCGAGGTGAACGAGTCGGCAAAGAACGCGTCTGGATGCATCTTGCATTGCGCGGCAAAGTCGTTGCGGGCGGCATTGACCATGACCGGCGCCCCGCACGCGTAGACCTCGTGGTTGGACAGGTCTGGGTGGTCGGCCATCACAGCGTGGTGCACGAAGCCGGTGCGGCCCGTCCACGCGTCTTCGGGCAGGGCGTTCGAGATGACCGGCACGTAGGTGAAACCCGGGATCGTGCGCGCCCATTCCTCGGCCCTGGCGTGCATGTACAGGTCTTGCGGACGGCGGCCGCCCCAGTACAGCGTCATCGGGCGCTTGCTGCCGATGAACTGGGCGTGCTCGATGATGGCCTTGATGGGCGCGAAGCCCGTGCCGGAGGCCAGCAGCATGATCGGCTTGTCCGAGTCTTCGCGCAGGAAAAAGCTGCCCAGCGGCCCTTCGAAACGCAGGATGTCGCGCTCCTTCATGGCCGGCGCGCCTTCCTTGGCGCCGAACACATAGTCGGTGAATACGCCGCCCGGCATGTGGCGGATGTGCAGCTCGATCGGGCCTTCTTCGTGCGGCGGATTGGCGATCGAGTAGCTGCGGCGCTTGCCGTCGCGCAGGAGGAATTCGACGTACTGCCCGGCCAGGAACTGCATGCGCTCGGTGGCCGGCAGTTGCAGCTTGACGATGGTCACATCGGGCGCGGCCTTTTCCAGGGACGCCACGCGGCACGGGATCTTCTTGATGGGCACGTCGCCGGCGCCTTGCACTTCGCGCACTTCAATGGTGACGTCCGTGGCTGGCGTGGCGCAGCAGAACAGCGCCCGGCCCTCGGAAGCTTCCTGCGCGGACAGCGCGTTGGGCGAATGGTTGCCCTGCACGATCGAGCCCTCGCGCACATGCCCCTTGCACGAGCCGCATGCGCCGTTCTTGCAGCCGTACGGCAGGCCGATGCCCTGGCGAAGCGCCGCTGCAAGGATGGTCTCGCCGTCTTCGGCCTGGAACTGGCGGCCGCTGGGCAGCACGTTGATCTGGTAAGCCATACTACAATCCGAATATGTTGAAAAGAGTCTCTGGTCGCCTGAATGCGGCGCATTCGGCGGCACATCCGAGGGTGAGCCCGGCAGTCGCCCGGCCACCGGAATCCATGTCACGTCTGGGGCTTCCGCGCGTACTCATCGTCGGCTGCGGGGACGTCGGGCAACGTTGCCTGGCGATGCTGCGCACGCGTTTCCGCGTCTTTGCCGTCACGTCGCGCGAAGCGGGCCGTGCTGCCTTGCGCGAAGCGGGCGCCGTGCCGGTGCTTGCGAATCTTGACGATGCCGCATCGCTGCGCCGTCTGCGCGGGTTGAGCCAGCGCGTCCTGCACCTGGCACCGCCGCCCGCCACCGGCCGCGACGATCCACGCACCGGCGCGCTGCTGCATGCGCTCGCGCGTCCCGCCCGGAGCCCCCGGGCCACAAAGCATCGCATTTTACCCGAGCGGCCGCGCACGTCTGGCCGCTTCACGGGCCGCTTGAAAACCCGCCTCCAGGCGCGTGCGTTCGTGTACGCCAGCACGAGCGGCGTGTACGGCGATGCCGGCGGCGCCTGGGTGGAAGAAAGCCGCCCCGTGAAGCCGGCCACCGCCCGTGCCCAGCGCCGCGTGGCCGCCGAGCGCCGCGTGCGCTGGTTCGGAGCAGGCGGCGGCTGGCGCACGTCCATCCTGCGCATCCCCGGAATCTATGCGGCCGAGCGCCTGCCGACCGCCCGGCTGGAGCGCGGCACACCAGCCTTGCGCGCCGAGGACGATGTCTACACCAACCATATTCACGCCGACGATCTCGCGCGGGCATTGATCGCGGCGCTGTTCCGCGGCAGGCCGCAGCGCATCGTGCATGCAAGCGATGCGTCGGAGTTGCGCATGGGCGATTACTTCGACGCCGTGGCCGATGCCCGCGGCTTGCCGCGTCCGCCGCGCATCTCGCGGGCCGATGCCACGCAGCAGATCGAGCCGACGCTGCTGTCGTTCATGAGCGAATCGCGCCGTCTGCGTAATGCCCGCCTGATGCGCGAGCTGCGCGTGGTGCTGCGGTATCCGACGGTGGCGCATTTCCTGAGCGGTGGGGCTTGACATGGAGCCCCCGGCGCCCGCGGTATCTTCGCCCAGCCCGGCGCGGCGGCGTGCGATCCGGCTCGCGCTTGCGCTGACCGCGGTGGTGGTCGGCGTGGGAACGTGCTGGATTGCCGCATGCATCGTTGCGGACATGATTGCCGCGCGCGACGTGCAACAGATGGTCGAAGCCCGGCGCCAGCTTGCCGCCCAGGTGGCCGAGGGCATGTCGAGCCAGATCACGGCCGACGTCGCCCTGCTGCGCGCCATTCCGCAGACGCTCGCGCAGATCGATGCGATCCCGCGCGCGGTCAACCGCATCGATACGCGCCGCTGGAGCCTGATGGACCAGGGCTCGCGCGCCAAGGAGGCGCAGTCGTATCCGGAGGTTGCCGACATCAACGCGTTCCTGAGTACGACCGCCGGCAACCTCGGCCTCGACTACGTCTGGGTGGTCAATCGGCACCACTATGTGGTGCTGGGCAACATCGCCGGACACCCGGAGTCGTTCATCGGCGTGCTGTCGAGCATGCAGCCGTACATGAAGGAGGCGATGCTCGGCGGGTTGGGCGAGCAGTTCACGGTCGGGCGTGTCACCGGCGTGCCCGGGTTGTTCTTCGCCGCGCCGGTGTACGACGCGGGCGGCTACCTCGTTGCGGCGATGGGCACCAAGGTCAGTCTGGCACGCCTGCAGCACTGGGTATCGCACCCGACCTCGCTGGTCGCTGACGCAAACGGGCTGATCATCCTGTCGACTGACGCGTCGCTGGTCGGCAAGATGCTGCCGGGCGCCCGTCTGCAGCAGATGAGCGCCACCGATCGGTACGACGCGTACCAGCGCGTCGACTTCGACGTCTGGCCGTACCAGTCCGCCGCGCAGCCGCATCACCCGGTGCCGCGATGGGTGCCGCAGGACGTCCGCGATACGCTGGCCTGGCGCGAGGGCAGCGCAATGCCGTCGCTGACGGTGTCACGCAATGCCAGTGCCGATCTCACCGTCGTCGTGGCCGAGCCGCTGCCCGCGTGGAGCCAGCAGATTGCGGACCACACTCGCAATCGCACCCTCTGTTTCGTGCTCTTCGTGAGCGTGCTGGCGACGTTCGTTCTGGTGGTGTGGTCGCTGGTGCGCGAACGGCAGCATCATCGCGTCACGCGGCATCTGAACCAGCGGCTGCAGCGCACCAACAGCGCACTGGCCAACGAGGCGCACTTCGACCACCTGACCGGCGTGCTCACGCGCCGGCGCTTTCTGGCGCTGTTCGATACGGTGCTGATGCGTGCGCACAACCGCGGCGAGCCGCTTGTGCTGGTGCTCGCCGATCTCGATCACTTCAAGCGCATCAACGATACATGGGGCCACGCGGTAGGCGATCTGGCGCTGCAGCGCTTCGCCTCCCTTGCCACCGCGGTCCTGCGCAGCAGCGACATGGTCGGCCGCCTGGGCGGCGAGGAATTCGCCATCGTCATGGGCCGCACGACGCTGGACGCGGCAACGGAAGTCGCGGAGCACCTGCGCGCCTCCGTGGCCGAGACCGACGACAACTTTCCCACCGGCCTGTCGATGACCGTCAGCATGGGCATGACGGCCCGCCGGCCGGGCGATACCGCATCGGAGATGCTCAAGCGCGCAGACCTTGCGCTTTATCGCGCCAAGGAAAGCGGCCGCAACCGGCACGTGGCCGGCTGAGATCAGCGGGCCTGGCTGGCGCGCCCGTTGCGACGGCGGCGCAGCTGGAGGTGTGTGCGTGTGCCCGACAGCGGCACCCGGCGGAAGCGCTCCCGGCGCTGCTCCTCGTCGAAGAACGCGAGCGACGGTTTGACCAGGTCGCTGCGCGAGACGATGCCCACCACGCGGCGCGATTGCGAATCGGCCACCACGGGCAGCCGCTCCAGCCCATGCACGGCCAGCCGTGTGGCGACGATGCGGCAGGTCTCGCCGGGCAGCGCCATTGACGGTGCGTTGGCGCCGAACAGTTCAGCCACGGTGTGCGCGCCGCGCGCCTGGCCGGCCAGTAGCGCCTCGCGGTCGAGCATGCCGACGAGGGCGCCATCGCGCACCACCGGGAATGCGCGGTGCGCCTGCTTGGCCCCAAAGCGCGTGGCCAGCGTCTCCTGCAGCGTGGCGTGCGCATCGATGGTCTGCACCGAGCGCGTCATCACTTCATCGACGGCGTGGCGCTCGAGCGGGTCGACGGCGTATTCGCGATAGATGTGGAAGCCGCGGCGCGCGATCTTCTCGGTCATGATCGAGCGCGGCATGGTCAGCACGACAAAGCCATAGGACACCGCTACCGCCAGCAGGATCGGCAGCAGGGCATTCACATCGTGCGTGAGCCCGAAGGCGAAGACAATGGCGGTGAGCGGGGCGCCCAGCACGCCAGCCAGCGTGGCGGCCATGCAGACGAGCGGCCACAGGCCCGGATCGCCGCCCGACAGCACGGGGCCGATCAGCACGCCAAGCCCGGCGCCCATCATCAGCAGCGGGGCCAGCACGCCACCCGAGGTGCCCGAGCCCAGCGCGATCACCCAGATGATCGCCTTGACGACCAGCAGCGCCATCGCCACGCCGATGGCCAGGTGGTTGTGCAGCAGGTCGCCGATGACGTCGTAGCCGACGCCCAGCGCGCGCGGCTCGAAATAGCCGCCGATGCCGACCACGAGCCCACCGATGGCCGGCCACCACATCCAGTGGATCGGCAGGCGGCCAAACAGGTCTTCGGTCTTGTACAGCGCCATCGACAGCGACCGTGCCAGCGCGCCGCACAGCAGCCCGGCGACAATGCACGAGCCGAGCGCCGGCAGCGTCGCCGGTGCGGTTTCCAGCGGGAAGAGGGGGCCGGGCTCCAGCACGAGCACACGGAGGAAGCCCGCGACCGCGCACGCCACTGCCACCGGCAGCATGCTGCGCGGGCGCCATTCGAACAGCAGCAACTCGACGGCCAGCAGCAGCGCGGCCACCGGCGTGCCGAACACTGCCGTCATGCCGGCCGTGGCACCGGCCACCAGCAGCGTCTTGCGCTCGGCGGCGGTGAGCTTGAAGAACTGCGCAAACAACGAGCCCACCGCACCGCCCGTCATGATGATCGGGCCTTCCGCACCGAACGGCCCGCCGCTGCCGATCACGATGCCCGACGACAGCGGCTTGAGCACCGCCACCTTCGACGACATCTTGCTCTTGCCGAACAGGATGGCCTCGATGGCTTCGGGAATGCCGTGGCCGCGGATCTTCTCCGACCCGAAGCGCGCCATCAGCCCAACGATCAACCCGCCGATGAGCGGGATCGCGACCACCCAGATCCCGAGCGTGTTGGTGGCCGGCGAGCGATCCGCCAATGACAGCGTCTGGAAGAAGAACAGGTTGGTGAAGAAGCGGATCAGGTTGAGCAGCACCACCGCCGCCAGCGTGGCAAATGCGGCAATGACCACCGCCAGCGCAGTCGTGCGGAACAATGTGGTGTCGGTCGCAAAGTCGCGCCGATGCAGCGAGTGTTCAGGGGTTTGCATGACGTGACTGCGCGGCGGAGGGGTCAGCGGCTTGGTCGAGATGCGGGATCTTGAAGGCGCGGCTGAAGGCCGACAGCTCGCTCTGGTGCAGCCCAGCCAGCAGCGCGACGAGACGATCGCCCTTCCTGGAGAGGTGGACTTCGACCTGCCGCGCATCGGCGTCGCTCTGGCGGCGCTCGACCAGGCCGGCTTCCTCGCAGCGCGTGACCAGGGCCGCGGTGCCGTGCGCAGACGCCTGCAGCCGCTCGGCGAGCTCGCCCACGGTCGCCCACTCGCGCCCGGCGTAGCCCTTCACGTGCAGCAGCAACTGGTACTGCAACGGCGTGATGCCCTTGGAGTGGATCAGGTCTTCAGAGGCACGCAGGAAGCGACGCAGGTGGTAGCGGAAATCGGAAAGGGTCTCGAAATCCTGCTTGGACAACGGTCGTGGATTGGTGGCAGACATGATGGAATCAGCGTTTCGGCCCGAATGTATCACAACATGATATATCTGGCGATGTCCACCGGAAACGGCCGTGATGCCGCAGGTGCGCCATAACGGGCCCGAGATTGTTGAATTCCGCGCAAGACTGTTTGGTCCCCCAACGGGTTTTTCCGGCACGGCAAAGACAGCACACTGCGAGCCTGTCAAAACGTTTGCGGAGCGTCGGGCCACGATGCCGTCGGCTTTCCGCGTCTTGCCCAGGAGTTTTGCGGCATGCATGCCACACCCGCTTCCTCTGATCGCGCACCCGTCAGCGCAACGCTGCCGTTGCTCGCACTCGCAGCCGGCGCGTTCGGCATCGGGACCACCGAGTTCTCGCCCATGGGCCTGCTGCCCGTGATTGCCGAAGGCGTGCACGTATCGATTCCGCAGGCCGGCATGCTCATCAGCGCCTATGCCATCGGCGTGATGCTCGGTGCGCCCGTCATGACGCTGCTGCTGGCACGTTGGCCGCGCCGCTCGGCGTTGATTGCGCTGATGAGCATCTTCACGCTCGGCAACCTGTTGTCGGCCATCGCGCCGAATTACACGACGCTGCTGCTTGCGCGTCTGGTGACCAGCCTGAACCATGGCGCGTTCTTCGGGCTGGGCTCCGTGGTGGCGGCGAGCCTCGTACCGCGCGAGAAGCAGGCGAGCGCCGTGGCGACCATGTTCATGGGGCTGACGATTGCCAACGTGGGCGGCGTGCCGGCGGCCACGTGGCTCGGCCAGATGATCGGCTGGCGCATGTCGTTCATGGCGACGGCGAGCCTCGGCCTCATCGCCATCGCGGGCCTGTTCGCGGCGTTGCCCAAGGGTGACGCCGGCAAGATGCCGAACCTGCGCGCCGAGCTGCGCGTGCTGACGCGCCCCGTCGTCGTGGGTGCGCTGCTGACCACGGTGCTGGGCGCCGGCGCGATGTTCACGCTGTACACCTATGTGGCCCCCACGCTGGCCCAGCTGACCGGCGCCACCCCCGCTTTCGTGACGGCCATGCTCGTGCTGATCGGCGTTGGGTTTTCCATCGGCAACATGGCGGGAGGCCGGCTGGCGGATCGCTCGCTCGACGGCAGCCTCATCGGTTTCCTGGTGCTCCTGATCGCGACGATGCTGGCTTTTCCCGTGCTTGCAAAAACGCATGCCGGCGCCGCAGCTGCGTTGCTGGTGTGGGGCATTGCCACGTTTGCCGTCGTGCCGCCGCTGCAGATGCGCGTCATGCGCGCGGCCGCGGAGGCCCCCGGTTTGGCGTCGTCGATCAACGTGGGGGCGTTCAATCTGGGCAACGCGCTCGGAGCGGCGGCCGGCGGCGCGGTCATTTCGGCGGGGTTCGGCTATGCGGCGGTGCCCGTGGCCGGTGCGCTCATCGCGGCCGGGGGCCTATTGCTGGTGCTGCTGCAGGTGGCGCAGCGCCGGAGCCGGCTTGCGGTGAACCCGTAGTCGATTCCGAGCCTGGCGGGCTTGCGCATCGCCACCAAGAAAAAAGCCGCTCCGGAGAGCGGCTTCAGCAGCAGTTGCGCCGGGGTCAGTCGTCCAGCAGCGACAGGTCGCGCACGGCGCCCTTGTCGGCCGACATCACCAGCTTCGCGTAGGCCTTCAGCGCTGCCGACACCTTGCGCGGACGCGGCTTCGCCGGCTTCCAGCCCTTGGCGTTCTGCTCTTCGCGGCGGCGTGCAAGTTCCTCGTCCGACACGAGTACGTTGATCGTGCGGTTCGGGATATCGATGCGGATGCGGTCGCCGTCGCGCACGAGGCCGATCGCGCCGCCTGCCGCCGCTTCCGGCGAGCAGTGCCCGATCGACAGGCCCGAGGTGCCGCCTGAGAAGCGGCCATCCGTCAGCAGCGCGCACGCCTTGCCCAGGCCTTTGGACTTGATGTAGCTCGTCGGGTACAGCATTTCCTGCATGCCGGGGCCGCCCTTCGGCCCTTCGTAGCGCACGATCACCACGTCGCCGGCCTTCACCTTGTCGTTGAGGATGTTCTCGACCGCTTCGTCCTGCGATTCGGTCACGTGCGCGGTGCCCTCGAACACGAGGATGCTCTCGTCGACGCCGGCCGTCTTCACCACGCAGCCGTCGAGCGCGATATTGCCGGTCAGCACGGCGAGGCCGCCTTCCTTCGAGAACGCATGCTCGTACGAGCGGATGCAGCCTTCGGCGCGATCGAGGTCGAGGCTCGGCCAGCGCGTGTTCTGGCTGAACGCGACCTGCGTCGGGATACCGGCGGGACCGGCGCGGTAGAACGTCTGCACGGCTTCATCGGACGTGCGGACGATGTCCCACTGATCCAGCGCGTCCTTCATCGTGGGCGCATGCACGGTCGGCACGTCGGTGTGCAGCTTGCCGGCACGGTCGAGCTCGCCGAGGATCGCCATGATGCCGCCGGCGCGATGCACGTCCTCGATGTGGTACTTGTTCGTGTTCGGCGCGACCTTGCACAGCTGCGGCACGACGCGCGACAGGCGGTCGATGTCCTTCATCGTGAAGTCGATGCCGGCTTCCTGAGCAATCGCCAGCAGGTGCAGGATCGTGTTGGTCGAACCGCCCATCGCGATGTCGAGCGTCATCGCGTTTTCGAACGCCTTGAAGCCGACCGAGCGCGGCAGCACGCGGTCGTTCTCCTGTTCGTAGTATTCGCGGGTCAGCTCGACGATGCGGCGGCCGGCGCGCTTGAACAGCTGCTCGCGGTCCGCGTGCGTCGCGACGACGGTGCCGTTGCCCGGCAGCGCCAGGCCGAGCGCTTCGGTCAGGCAGTTCATCGAGTTCGCGGTGAACATGCCCGAGCATGAGCCGCAGGTCGGGCACGCCGAGCGTTCGACTTCCGCGACTTCGGCATCTGAATACGACTGGTCGGCCGCGATCACCATCGCGTCGACGAGGTCGAGCTTCTTCAGTTCGACGGTCTTGGTGACCGGGTTCGCGAGGCGCGTCTTGCCGGCTTCCATCGGGCCGCCCGACACGAAGATCACCGGAATGTTCAGGCGCATCGCGGCCATCAGCATGCCCGGCGTGATCTTGTCGCAGTTCGAGATGCAGACCATGGCGTCGGCGCAATGCGCGTTGACCATGTATTCGACCGAGTCGGCGATGATGTCGCGGCTCGGCAGCGAATACAGCATGCCGTCGTGGCCCATGGCGATGCCGTCATCGACGGCGATCGTGTTGAATTCCTTCGCGACGCCGCCGGCGGCTTCGATCTCGCGCGCGACGAGTTGGCCGAGATCCTTCAGGTGCACGTGCCCGGGCACGAACTGCGTGAACGAGTTGACGACCGCGATGATCGGCTTCTGGAAATCTTCGTCTTTCATGCCGGTGGCGCGCCACAGCGAGCGGGCCCCCGCCATGTTGCGGCCGGCGGTGGAGGTTTTGGAACGGTATGCGGGCATTTTGGGTACGGAAGCAAGTCGATTGTGGGGCGGGCCACGCGGATACAGGCCCTCGCGCGCCCGTGCAACCGGCCTCTTGAGCCACGCCCGGGGCAAAACAGGGATTATCCCACGCCGCGCCGGGCGCGTTGTCCTGCATCCTCGTCCTGCCGGACGTGCAATGAAAAAGCCGCTTCTGCATCAACAGAAGCGGCTTTGGAATCTGGTGCCCGGGGTCGGACTCGAACCGACACGCCTTGCGGCGGGGGATTTTGAGTCCCCTGCGTCTACCTGTTTCACCACCCGGGCAGGTGCGAACGAGCCGGCAATTATGCCAGAAGTTCGGCTCGCCCAACAAGGCAGGCGGGGCGACGGGCCGCGGCTCAGCCCGCCTTGTGTGCGTTCTGCAGTTCCAGCACGCGCAGCAAGGACGACGTATCGTCGTATCCCCAGCCGTTGGCCACCAGCGCGTTGAGCTGCGAGGCCACCAGCTCCATCGCCGGCATCTGCAGGCCCAGCTCGTGGGCGATCTCGCGCACGAGGCCGAAGTCCTTGTCGTGCAGGCGCGCTTCGATGCCGGCGGCAAAGTTCCGCTCGGCCATCTTGGGGCCCATCATGTCGAGCATGCGGCTGCCGGCAAAGCCGGGCCGGATGGCGTCCAGCACGCGCGCGGGGTCGGTGCCTTGCTCGCGCGCAAACAGCATCGCTTCGGCAATGCCCTGGATGTTGATGACCTGCACGATCTGGTTGCACGCCTTGGCAACCTGGCCCGACCCGGCCGCACCGATATAGGTGATGGTCGTGCCCAGCAGCTGAAGCAGCGGGCGCACGCGCTCCAGCACCTCGGGCTTGCCGCCCACCATGATGGACAGCGTGGCCTTCTGCGCGCCCATCGTGCCGCCCGAGACGGGCGCATCCAGGAACTCCAGCCCCGCCGCTTCCAGTTCCGCCGCAATGCGCCGCGTAGCCACGGCGGAGATCGTGCTGTGGTCGATGCAGACCGCACCACGCGGTGCGCCGTGGATGACGCCGTGCGGCCCCAGCAGCACGGCTTCGACGTCGGCGGTGGAGGTGACATTGGTGAAGATGACCTCCGCGTCGCGCGCGGCCTCGGCCGGCGTGGCGACCGGCTCCGCACCGAGGGCGCGGGCGTTGTCGGCCGCTTCCGGGCGGCGCACATAGGCACGCACGGTATGGCCGGCGGCGATCAGGTGCTGGACCATCGGCGTGCCCATGTTGCCGAGGCCGATGAAGGCGAGTCGTGTCATGGCGAATCTCGAATCTGTGTTGCTCGGGTTTAACGCGGGCCGGCGTAGGCGAACCGGCCGTTCCTGATGATGCCCATCACGCGCGAGCGCTGGTCGAAGCCCTGGTGATCCTGTGCATTCAGGTTCAGCACGCCGTTGGGCACGGTCAGGTCTCGCGTGGTTTCCAGCGCGTCGCGCAGGGCGGCGCGAAAGGCCGGGGTGCCCGGCTGCGTGCCGGTCTTGAGCGCACGGGCGGTGGCATTGTCGAGCAACTGCCACGCGCCCCACGCATCGCCCGCAAACTGCGTGACGGTGTTGGGGCCGTACCTGGCCTCGTAGCGCTCGGCAAATTCCACCGCGACCTTGCGCACCGGATGGCTGGCTGGCAACTCGCGGGCGACGACGACCGGGCCGGTGGGGAACAGCGTGCCTTCCACGTCCTTGCCGCCCACTTTCAGGAATTCCGTGCTGGCGATGCCATGCGTCTGGTAGATCCGGCCCTTGTAGCCGCGCTCGACCAGGGTGCGCTCGGGCAGCGCGGCCGGCGTGCCCGAGCCCGCGATCAGGATGGCATCCGGCCGGGCGGCCATCAGCTTGAGCGCCTGCCCGGTGACGCTGGCGTCCGTGCGCGCAAAGCGCTCGTTGGCGACGACGTGCAGCTTGCGCACGTCGGCCAGCTTCGAGAACTCGCGCCACCAGCTCTCGCCATACGCGTCGGCAAAACCGATGAAGCCGACGGTACGCACGCCGGTATCCGCCATGTGCTGCGTGACGAGCGTCGCCATGTGCGAATCGTTCTGGGGCATCTTGAAGGCCCAGTGGCGCTTGGCGTCCTGCGGTTCGACGATGGAGGCGGAGGCGGCCAGCGCCACCATGGGCGTCTGCCCTTCGGCCACGGCGTCGAGCGAGGCGAGCGCCGTCGGCGCGATGGTCGGGCCGACGATCACATCGACCTTCTCTTCGGCGATCAGCTTGCGCACATCGCGCACCGCCACCGAAGGGTCCGATGCATCGTCGAGGATGATGACCTGCGCGCGCTGGCCCCCGATCGTCGCAGGCCACATCTGCACGGTGTTCTTGCTCGGGATGCCGATGGCCGCGGCGGGTCCGGTGCTCGACAGCACCACGCCGACGCGGATATCGGCGTGGGCGGGCAGGGCGATGGCGGCAGCGCCGGCGAACAGCGCGAGGCCGCATATACGGTCGAAGAGGCGGCGACGTCGGGTCGTCATGAGGTCTCCAGGCATGTCAGGCGGAATTCGGGGCGATTCAAAGCTCGTACGCTTCGTGCTCGCCGGACATCAGCTGCTCGACCAGCTTGCGCGTGAGCGTCGGCGCGAACAGTTCGATGAATGTGTAGACGAAGCCACGCAGGTACGCCCCCTGCTTGATGCCCAGGTGGGTGACGTTGGTGCCGAACAGGTGCCCGGCCGGAATTGCGCGCAGGTTGCGGTCGCGCTCGGCATCGAACGCGACGCCGGCCACGATGCCCACACCCAGGCCGACTTCCACGTAGGTCTTGATCACATCCGCGTCGATGGCCTCGAGCACGATGTCCGGCTTCATCTGGCGCAGCTCGAATGCGTGGTCGATCTTCGGACGGCCGGCAAAGTGCTGGTCGTACGTGATGATCGGATAGCCCTTCAAGTCGTCGAGCGTCAGGTTCGGGCGGGAGAGGAGCGGGTGGTCGGGCGGCGTCACCACCACGTGCTGCCACTGGTAGCCCGGGATCGAGATCAGGTCCTTGATCTGCGAAAGCCCTTCGGTGGCGATGGCCAGGTCGGCCTGGTCGTGCAGCACCATCTCGGCGATCTGCGCCGGCGTGCCCTGCTGAATGGACAGGCGCACCTTCGGGTACTTGCGCGTGAATTCGGCGATCGCCTTGGGCAGTGCGTAACGGGCCTGCGTGTGCGTGGTCGCGATGGTGAAGTTGCCCTGGTCCTGCGCCGCGTAGTCCTTGCCCACGCGCTTGAGGGTTTCGACTTCCTCCAGTACCCGCTCGACGGAAGCGAGAATGCGTCGGCCGGGCTCCGTGAGACCCCGGATGCGCTTGCCGTGCCGCGTGAAGATATCGACACCCAGTTCCTCTTCCAGCTCGATGATGGCCTTGGAGACCCCGGGTTGTGATGTGTAGAGCGCTTTCGCCGCCTCGGTCAGGTTGAATTTCTGCCGGACGGCCTCGCGAACGAAGCGAAATTGGTGAAGGTTCATGGCGCGCGATCGGATGCGAAGAAAAGCGAGCGATCAGAACGCTACTTATAACCGACGCCATATAAACAAACAATTTTTTATTGGTTTGGGATATGAGGCCGCTTCATTACGATGCTCGAACTTCGTGATAACACGCCCACACTGTCCCTCGTGTCCCCCGCGCCATGACGCTTGCTTATACGGTTTCCGGTCTGCTGGTCGGCCTGCTGGTCGGCCTGACGGGCGTGGGCGGCGGTTCGCTGATGACCCCGCTGCTGACGCTGATGTTCGGCTTTTCGCCGGCGACCGCCGTGGGCACCGATCTGGCATTCGCCTCGCTCACCAAGGGTGTCGGCACGATCGCGCACCGCAGCCATGGGCATGTCCGCTGGGACATCGTCAAGCGCCTGTGCCTCGGTAGCCTGCCGGCCGCGCTGATCACGGTGATCGTGCTGAAGAACGCGGGCAACCTCGACGCCGAGTGGATGCACGTGATCCGCGTGACGATCGGCGTGTCGGTCATCCTGACGGTGATCTCGCTGCTGTTCCGCCAGCGTGTGCTGGGCTGGCTCGCCCGCAACCCGCGCTATCGCCTGCAGGGCTCGACGCTGGCTGTGGCAACCATCATCGTCGGCGTGGTGCTCGGGGTGCTGGTGACGGTGTCGTCGATTGGCGCCGGCGCCGTCGGCGCGACGCTCATCCTGATCCTGTACCCCGAATTGAAGAGCGCCGAGGTGGCCGGCACCGACATCGCCTACGCCGTGCCGCTGACCGCCGTGGCAGGCCTGGGCCACATGTACCTCGGCACGATCGACTGGAACCTGCTGGCCTCGCTGCTGGTGGGCTCCATCCCCGGCATCTGGCTGGGGGCGCGCCTGTCCAGGAATCTGCCGGAACGTCTGGTGCGCGGTGCGCTTGCCGCCACGCTGACGGTCACGGCCATCAAGCTGGTGTCGTGATGCGCAACGTCATGCCGACCCTGCTTGTGTGTTGCTGCTGTCGTTGAGCGACGGCAGCAGCCACATCACGAAACGCTTTCCCCCAAATTGAATCGCACGCCGGCGCCAGCCGGAATGGACTGAACAGTCATGTACCAATACGACGCTTACGATCACCGCCTCGTCGCCGACCGCGTTGCGCAGTTCCGCGACCAGGTGCGCCGCCGTATTTCGGGCGAACTGACGGAAGAAGAGTTCCTGCCGCTGCGCCTGCAGAACGGCCTGTACTACCAGCGCCACGCCTACATGCTGCGCGTGGCGATCCCATACGGCCACCTGCGTGCCAACCAGCTGCGCATGCTCAGCCACATCGCCGCCGAGCACGACCGCGGCTACGGCCACTTCAGCACGCGCCAGAACATCCAGTACAACTGGATCGAGCTGGAACAGGTGCCCGACATCCTCGCCAAGCTGGCGTCGGTGGAAATGCACGCCATCCAGACCTCCGGCAACTGCGTGCGCAACATCACGACCGACCAGTTTGCGGGCGTTGCGCCGGATGAGTTCGTCGATCCGCGTCCGCTGGCGGAAATCCTGCGCCAGTGGTCGACGTTCCACCCGGAGTTTGCCTTCCTGCCGCGCAAGTTCAAGATCGCCATTTCGGCCACGCGCGAAGACCGCGCCGTGACCCAGCTGCACGACATCGGCGTGTATGTGTACGAAAAGAACGGCCAGACGCTGCTGCGCATCCTGGCCGGTGGCGGCATGGGCCGCACCCCGATCCTCGGCGCGATCATCAAGGAAGACCTGCCGTGGCAGCACATGCTGTCGTACATCGAGGCGGCCATCCGCGTGTACAACCGCTACGGCCGCCGCGACAACAAGTTCAAGGCGCGCATCAAGATCCTGGTCAAGGCCATCGGCGCCGAAGAATTCGCGCGCCAGGTGGAAGAGGAATGGCAGGCCACGAAGGACGGCCCGTCGACCATCACGCAGGCCGAGTTCGACCGCGTGGCCAAGTTCTTCGCACCGCCCGCCTACGAGAAGCTGGCCGACACCGACGCCGGCTACGAGAAGGCACTGCTCGAGAACAAGGCGTTTGCGCGCTGGGTCAGCCGGAACGTGCATGCGCACCGCGTGCCCGGCTACGCAGCGGTGACGCTGTCGCTCAAGCCGGGCGTGGCGCAGCCGCCGGGCGATGCCACCGCCGAGCAGATGTCGCTGGTGGCGGATTGGTCCGAGCGCTTCGGCTTTGGGGAAGTGCGTGTCGCACACGAGCAGAACCTGATCCTGCCCGACGTGAAGAAGCGCGATCTGTTCGAGCTGTGGCAGCTGGCCAAGGCCAACGGCATGGCGACCGCCAACATCGGCCTGCTGACCGACATCATCGCGTGCCCGGGCGGCGATTTCTGCTCGCTGGCCAATGCCAAGTCGATCCCCATCGCGCAGGCCATCCAGGCGCGCTTCGATGACCTCGATTACGTGTACGACCTGGGCGAGCTGTCGCTCAACATCTCGGGGTGCATGAACTCGTGCGGCCATCACCACGTCGGCAACATCGGCATTCTCGGTGTCGATAAGCACGACGAGGAGTGGTACCAGGTGTCGCTGGGCGGCGCGCAGGGCAACGATTCGGCGATCGGCAAGGTCATCGGCCCGTCGTTCAAGGCCGAGGAAATGCCCGACGTGATCGAACGCATCATCGACACCTTCGTGGCCCACCGCACGGACGACGAGCGGTTCATCGACACCTATCACCGCATCGGGCTGACGCCGTTCAAGGAACGTGTCTATGCCCACAGCGACAAGCAGACTGCCTAAGCCCAGGGAAACGAACATGAGCAAGATCATCAAGCTGCAAAACGGTGCCCCGCAGATCGTGGCGGACGCGTGGACGGTGCTGCGCGCCCCCGAAGGCGGCGAGCTGACGCAAGCCGAAGTGGATGCCGCTTCGCACGCCATCGTGCCGCTGGCATTCTGGCAAGCCCATCGCGATGCGCTGCTCGGCCGCGCGCGTGCCGGCACGCTGGCGGTGTGGCTGGCGCCGGACGACGAGCCGTTCGCGCTGGAAGCCGACCTGCCGAACCTGTCGCTGGTGGCGGTCGATTTCCCGGTCTTCCGCGACGGCCGCGGCTACAGCACGGCGTTCCTGCTGCGCCAGCGCCTGGGCTTCACGCGTGAGCTGCGCGCCATCGGCGACGTGCTGCGCGACCAGCTCGACTTCATGCGCCGCTGCGGTTTCGACGCCTACGCCGTGCGCGCCGACAAGAGCATCGAGGATGCGCTGAACGGCTTCGGCGAGATCAGCGTGCGCTACCAGGGCGCCATCGACGACCCGCGCCCGCTGTTCCGCCGCGAGCGTGCCGTGCAGGAGGCCGCGTGAGCGACGTTCAGGACGTGAGCGTGTCGGAAGTGCCGGTGTCCGCGATCGGGCGACCGGCGCTGTGGACGCGTCCTCCGTACACCGGCACGGCGCAGGCGCTGGCGGCCAAGGAGGCCACGCTGTTCGCGCGCCTGGCTGAAATCGCCGGCAAGCACGGTGTGGCGAAGTTCGCCACGAGCCTGGCCGCCGAAGACATGGTCGTGACCGACGCCATCCTGCGCAGCCCCGAGGCGGTGCGTGCACACCTGCCGATCTTCACGCTGCAGACGGGCCGGCTGCATGCCGAAACGCTGGCAATGCTCGACCGCATCCGCGAGCACTACGGTCATGCGATCGAGCAATACGCACCGGACGCCCGCGCCGTCGAGGCCTACGTGCGCGACCACGGCCTGAACGCCTTCTACGACAGCATCGAGCTGCGCAAGGCCTGCTGCAACATCCGCAAGGTGGTGCCGCTGAACCGCGCGCTCAAAGATGCCGATGCATGGCTCACCGGCCAGCGCCGCGAGCAGGCCGTGACGCGTGCCGACCTGCCGTTTGCCGAAGACGACGACGCTCGCGGCATCGCCAAGTACAACCCGCTGTTCGACTGGACGGAGGCCGAGGTCTGGGCCTACCTCGAGCAGCACAACGTGCCCACCAATGCGCTGCACGACAAGGGCTACCCCAGCATCGGCTGCGAGCCCTGCACGCGTGCGGTACGCGCCGGCGAAGACGTGCGCGCCGGCCGCTGGTGGTGGGAATCGCGCGACAGCAAGGAATGCGGTCTGCATGCGACAAACCTGTCGCACAAAGCTTGAGGAAATGAAGATGGGAGTGATGAGCGAGATCCCCGGCACGGCGCTGACGCCTGTGCAGAACGACCACCTCGACTGGCTCGAAGCCGAGTCGATCTACATCATCCGCGAAGTGGTGGCCGAGTGCCGCAACCCGGCACTGCTCTTCTCGGGCGGCAAGGATTCGATCGTCATGCTGCACCTGGCGCTCAAGGCCTTCCGGCTGGGCGACCGCAAGATCGAACTGCCGTTTCCGCTGGTGCACATCGACACGGGTCACAACTACCCGGAAGTGATCGCGTTCCGCGACCAGCGCGTGGCCGAGCTTGGCGCGCGCCTGGTGGTCGGCCATGTGGAGGATTCCATCAAGCGCGGCACCGTACGCCTGCGCAAGGAAACCGATTCGCGCAACGCCGCCCAGGCCGTCACGCTGCTCGAAACCATCGAAGCCCACGGCTTTGACGCCCTGATGGGCGGGGCCCGCCGCGACGAAGAGAAGGCCCGCGCCAAGGAGCGCATCTTCTCGTTCCGCGACGAGTTCGGCCAGTGGGACCCGAAGGCCCAGCGCCCTGAACTCTGGAGCCTGTACAACGCCCGCATGGCGCAGGGCGAACAGATGCGCGTGTTTCCGATTTCGAACTGGACGGAGCTCGACGTCTGGCAGTACATCGCCCGCGAGAACCTCGCCCTGCCGCCGATCTACTACGCGCACCAGCGTGAAGTCGTGCGCAAGAACGGCCTGCTGGTGCCGGTCACGCCGATTACGCCCAAGGCCGACGGCGATGTGAGCGAAGTCCTGTCGGTTCGCTTCCGCACGGTGGGCGACATCAGCTGCACGTGCCCGGTGGCGAGTACCGCCGCCACACCGGCCGAGATCATCGCCGAGACGGCCATCACCGAGATCACCGAACGCGGTGCCACGCGCATGGACGACCAGACGAGCGAAGCCTCGATGGAAAAGCGCAAGAAGGAAGGGTATTTCTGATCATGACGAATCAAGCAACGCACCAAGGCCTGCTGCGCTTCATCACCGCCGGTTCGGTCGACGACGGCAAGAGCACGCTGATCGGCCGCCTGCTGTACGACAGCAAGGCCGTGCTGACCGACCAGCTGCAGGCGCTCACGCGTGCCAAGAACAAGCGCACCGCCGGCGAAGACATCGACTTCTCGCTGCTGACCGACGGGCTGGAAGCCGAGCGCGAGCAGGGCATCACGATCGATGTGGCATACCGCTACTTCTCGACCGCACGCCGCAAGTTCATCATTGCCGATACGCCGGGCCACGAGCAGTACACGCGCAACATGGTGACGGGCGCATCCACCGCGCACGCCGCCATCATCCTGATCGACGCCACGCGCGTGACGACCGTGGACGGCAAGGCGCAACTGCTCGCCCAGACCAAGCGCCATTCGGCCATCGTCAAGCTGCTCGAACTGCAGCACGTGATCGTGGCCGTCAACAAGATGGACCTGGTCGACTACAGCGAAGCGCGCTTCAACGAAATCCGCACCGCCTACGATGCGCTGGCCGTACAACTCGGCCTGCAGGATCACGAACATGCGGTGCGCTACGTGCCGGTCTCGGCCCTGCGCGGCGACAACATCGTGCATGCGTCCGAAGCCATGCCGTGGTACCAGGGCGAGCCGCTGCTGGCGCTGCTCGAAGACCTGAAGGTGGAAGAGACGGCACCGGTAGGTAACGATGCGCTGCGCTTCCCGGTCCAGCTCGTGGCGCGCCAGGACGGGTCGCAGGCGGACGACTTCCGCGGCTACATGGGCCGCGTCGAAGCCGGTACCGTGCGCGTGGGCCAGGCCGTGCGCGTGCTGCCCGCCAACCGCGAGACGACGGTTGCCGAAGTGCTGACGCCCAACGGCGCCGCCGACTCCGCCGGCCCGGGCGAAACCATCACCGTGCGGCTGGCCGATGACATCGACGTCTCGCGCGGCGATACCATCGTCGCGGCGCCGACGACTGCCGCCAACGCCGCCAGGAAGCTGCATGCCGATCTCTGCTGGTTCGACGAGCACGAGCTGAACCCGGCCCGCAAGTACGTGCTCAAGCACACAACCGCCACCGTGTTCGCGCGCGTGTCGGAAGTCGAGCGCGTGCTGGACGTGCACACGCTGTCGCACGAAACCGGGCGCAAGCAGATCGCGCTGAACGACATCGGCACGGTCAACATCAGCCTGCAGAAGCCGATCGTGTGCGATGCCTACGGCGACAATCCGGCGACCGGCGCCTTCATCCTGGTGGACGAAGCGACGCACCACACCGTGGCCGCTGGCATGATCCGTGCATTTTCCTGAGGTGGAGACGGCGCGGTGACACACGCCGTCCGGAAAAGCAAAGGAAGCCAATCCATGCAAGCGAAGACCCGCAAAACCCTCGGCCGTGTGAGCCTGATTGGTGCCGGCCCCGGTGCTGCAGACCTCATCACGGTGCGCGGTGCACGATTGTTGGGCGAGGCCGAAGTCGTGCTGCACGACGCACTGGTTTCGCCGGAGGTCTTCCGGTACTGCCCGCAGGCAGTGCTGATCCCGGTGGGCAAGCGCTGCGGCCAGCGCTCGACCGCGCAGCGCTTCATTAACCGCCAGCTGGTCGACCTGGCGACCAAGTACCAGCGCGTGGTGCGTCTCAAAGGCGGCGATCCGATGCTGTTCGGCCGCGCCGACGAGGAACTGCAGGCGCTTGAGCAAGCCGGCATCGACTACGAGGTCGTGCCGGGCATCACGGCGGCGCTGGCCGCGGCGTCGGCCATCCGCCAGCCGCTGACCAAGCGGGGTGTGGCGCGCAGCGTGGCGTTCGTCACGCAAGCCAAGGCTGCCGATCCCGACACGCCACCACCCGAAGGTGTCACACCGGAACCGGCCGCACAGGCCGATTCGCTCGTCTATTACATGGGCCGCGACCAGGCAGCTTCCATCGCCGCCGATCTGATCGCCCGCGGCCGCGCGCCCTCGACACCCGCGTGGGTCGTCGAGGCGGCCACTACGCCCGAGCAGCGCTCGGCGTGCTTCACGCTGCAGCAGATGGCCGACGGCGCTGCCGCCGCGTGGATCGACCCCGAGCATCCGAGCCTGCTGATGATCGGCGACGCGTTTGCCGTGCGGGCGAGCGCCGCCGCGCCGGAGGTGCTCGTCAGCGAGCCGCATATCTTGGCCGCCTGAGCATCGTCAGAACGCCAGCGCCACCTTCCCGAAGACGGCACCGGCCTCAAGCGCGCGGAACGCATCGGGCGCCTCCTGCCACGGCAGTACCTGGTCGACGATCGGGTGCAGGCCGTGCACCGCCAGCGCGCGGTTCATCGCCTCGAACGACCCGCGCGACCCCACCGATGCGGGCCGGATGACGGCCTTGCGGGCGAATATCTCCAGCGGATTCACACCACCGTCGCGCCCGGCGAGGTAGCCGATCAGGTGGATCTGTCCACCCACCCGCAATGCCTTCAGCGAACGTTGCAGCGTGCCGCCTCCACCGACTTCGATCACGTGGTCGACGCCGCGGCCGTCCGTGCGTGCGAGCACCGCTTCATGCCATTCGGGCGTCACGCGGTAGTTGACGGTGTCCGACTCGGGCACGCCCAACGTCTGCACGCGTTCGAGCTTGGCATCGCTGCTTGACAGCACGATCGGCCGAGCGCCCGCCATGAGCGCAAACTGCACCGCGAACATCGCCACGCCGCCCGTGCCTTGCACGAGCACGGTTTCGCCGGGCTGCAGGTTGCCTGTTTCGATCAGGCAATGCCACGCCGTGAGCCCCGCGCAGGGCAGGGTGGCGGCTTCTGCGTCGCTCAGGTGCCGGGGCACGAGCACGCTGCCGCCCGCATCCAGGCGGATCGTGTCGGCCAGCCAGCCGTCGATCGGGCCGCCGAGCATGCGGCGTGTGTCGGCATTGCGGAAGTCGCCGCCGTCCCAGCGCTGCCAGAACGTGCCGGCGACGCGATCGCCAACGCACACGCGACTGACGTTCTCGCCCACCGCGATGACGTGGCCTACGCCATCCGAAAGTGGAATCAGCGGCAGCGGGAAGCGCGTGAAGAACGTGCCCGAGACGATCTCCAGGTCACGGTAGTTGAGTGAGGCAGCGCGCGTGCGCACGATGATCTCGTCCGGACCAGGCGTGGGATCGTCGCGCTCGATGGGGTGCAAGGCGTTGATGCCGTAACCGTCGGTCAGTGCCAAGGCTTTCATGGTCGTCCTCGTGGTGGGGTGGAAGGGCCACGCAAAACGCGTGTGGCACTACTGTGGCGCCTGGCTTAAGATGAATCCAATTCAATTTGTTCAGATTCAACATAACTGGTAGGAATGTCGCCATGCTCGAAGAGATGCGTACCTTTGTGCTGCTGGCGCAGACGGGCTCCATTGCCCGCGTGGCGGAGCGCCTGCCGCTCACGCAACCTGCCGTCACCAAGCAGATTCAGCGGCTGGAACGCGCGCTCGATACCGTGCTGTTCGATCGGCGCGTCAAGCCGTTTCGTCTGACCGCGGAGGGCGAGGCGATCCTGGCGCGCTGCCGCACCATCGTCGGGGAGTTCGAAGCGCTGCGAGGCAGCGTGCGTACCACGGCCGAGCCGGAAGGCGTGCTGCGGGTGGGCGTCAGCCATGCCGTGGGCGATGCCCGCTTTGCGCGGACGCTGTCGGCGCTGCGGCAGCGCTACCCGGCCGTTTCGTTTCGGCTCAGCTGCGAGTGGGGCGGCGTGCTGCGCGAGCGGCTCAAGCGCGCCGAGCTGGACGCCGCGCTGTGGCTGGCGCCTTCGAATACCGCGGGTCACCATGCCGACGCGGATGTGCGCGTGATCGGCACCGAGGCTGTCAGCCTGATCGCCGCGCCGGCCCGCAAGCTGCCGCATGCGCTGTCGATGGCGCAGGTGCGGGACGAGGCGTGGGTGCTCAACCCGGCTGGCTGCGAGATGCGCGCGTGGCTGCTGAGCCGTTACGAGGCCGATCGCGTGACGCCGAATGTCGCCGCCGAGGTGCAATCGGTGCCGCTGCAGCACGCGCTCGTGGCAGAGGGCTTCGGGCTCGGGTTTGCGCCCGTGCGGCTCATCCGGGCCCAACTGGCCGAGGGTTCGCTGTCGATGCACAAGCTCGCCTCGGCGCCTGCCGACTGGGATGTCTGCGTGCAACGTGCGCCGTCGCTGGGCCGCCTAGCGCAAGTGGTGGATGCACTCGAGTCTGCGCTGTCGACGCAAGCGGCCGCAGAGCGTTAATCTCTGATCCTCCCTTCGGATACCTGCGATGCCGCACGTCATCATCGAATACACCGCCAATGTCGAGGCCGACGCCCGCATTCCCGAGCTGATGCGCGTGCTCAGCGATGTGCTGATCCGCCACGCCGACGTCTTCCCCATCGGCGGCATCCGCACGCGTGCGCTGCGCCTCGACCAATACCGCATGGCAGACGGCTCGGAAGACGACGCGTTCATCCATGTCACGTTCCGCATCAAGGCCGGGCGGCCCAAGAGCGTGACCGGGCCGGTCTGTGCGGAGATGTTTGCCGCGGCCCGTGCGCACCTGGCCGACGTATTTGCGCGTCGCTATCTGGGCCTGACGCTGGAACTGATGGAGTTCGACACGCACGGCTTCCACGTCGAGAACAACGTGCATGCGCGTTTTGCACGCGCGCCGCAGCCGCTACCTGGCCAGATCAGCTGAGCTGCCGCGCGCAATAGCCGGCGATGGCATCGAGCACGGCGTCGTCCTCGCCAACGGCATCGGCGCAATGGATGGAAAGGGTGGGATGGGCCTGCGCGCATTGCGCAACGAGCGCGGGCAGATCGCGCCGCAAGTGCCCGCCCTGGCCGAAGAACACCGGCACGATGGTGATGCGGTGGGCGCCGGCTGCGGCCAGGTCGTCGATGGTGCTGGGCAGGTCGGGCGCCATCAGTTCAAGGAAGGCGAGGCGGACGTCAACGTCCGGTTGCTGCACACAGAGGCGATCCTTCAGGCGGTCAAACGGCTCCCGCCAGCGGGCGTCGCGCGCGCCGTGCGCAAACAGGACGAGCGCGCGCGCGGCCATCAGTGGCGCTCCACCCAGCGCAGGCTCACCAGCGCCAGCGCCAGATACAGCGCCCCGGGCACGATGGCCGTGAAGATGGCCGGCCACGTGTTGAGCAGGCCAACGTGCGAGAACAGGTTGTTCACCAGCTGGAACGACAGCCCCAGCATGATGCCGCCGAACACCTTCAGCCCGACCGCTCCGGCACGCGCATGCAGGTACGCAAACGGCAGCGCCAGCGCCATCATCACCAGCACCGTGAACGGATAGACCACCTTCTTCCACAGGGCGATCTCGTAGCGCTGGGTATCCTGCTTGTTGTCGCGCAGATGGCGGATGTACTGGAACAGGTCCAGCGTCGCCATGCGGTCGGGCGTCACCATCAGCACCGACAGGATCTGCGGCGTGAGTTCGGAACGCATCTCCTGCTGTGGCACCTTGGTCTGCTCGCCGCGGAAGTCCGGCGCCAGTGCATCCGGGGCGCCGGGCACGGCCTGCACGGTGTCCCGCGATGCCACGGTGCCGGGCTTGCGCGGGAACTCGATGAAGCGCGTTTCCGTCACGTCATTCAGCTGCCAGTTCTGGTGGCCCTGATAGCGCGCCTGCTGCGCCACGCGGATCGAGCTCAGCCGGTAGTCCGCATCGAATTCATAGATGCGCAGGCCCTTGATGGACTGATCGGGCTGCAGGCTGCCCACATTGACGAACCGGGTGACCTCGCCGCCGCTGCCGTCGGCCTTGGCGGGGCCGCGATCCTTGACCCACACGCCCGAGCGGAAGCCGGCAGACACTGTGGCGCCCAGCGCCTCGAGCCGCACCTTCTGCGCGTATTGCTCCGATTTCGGCCCGATGAACTCGCCGAACACGTAGGTCACCAGCGCCAGGGGCAGCGCGATCTTGAACAGCGAGAGCAGCGCCCGCTTCGTGTCGAGCCCGGCCACGCGGAAGATCGTGAACTCCGACTGGCTCGCCATCTGCGAGAACACGTAGATGGCACTGATGAGCGCCGCCACCGGAATCACTTCATACACGCGCGTCGGCGCCTGCAGCAGCACGTGGAAGAACGCGATGAGCGTGGTGTAGCGCCCGACGACCGAGCCGAGCTCGCCAAGCATGTCGAAAAAGATGAACAGCGCCAGCACCGCAAACAGGATGAAGACGAACACCCCGTAGATCTGGCGCGCAAAGTACTTCTCGTAGACCGGCATCTTCATCATGCGCCCGCCTTGGTCTGTGCCGCCCGCGAAGCGAAGCCCAGCAGCGCCGAAATGCCCTTCAGGCCGGCCGCGCTGTAGTGGCGGAAGCGGAACAGCAGCACCGCGCAGATGAAGGCGACGAGGTGGATCGGCCACCACGCCATGAATACGTTCATCTTGCCCTGCGAGACCCACGCCTGCGACAGGTTCAGCAGGTTCGAGTACGTCAGGTAGATCAGGACCGCGAAGATCATCGGCGTGTAGCGGCCCAGACGCGGGTTGACGTAGGCCAGCGGAATGGCGATCAGCACGAAGTTCAGCGCCAGCAGCGGCAGCCCGATCCGCCAGACCAGCTCGCCGAGATTTTCGGGCGTCGGGTTGGCGAGCAGGTCCTTGGTGGAGCGGCTCTTGGTCGGCAGGTTGGCGTCGGCCTGCGGCGGCTTGTTGGCGACCTTCACGCCGTACTTGTCGAACTCGACGATGCGGTAGTCGAGCTTGCCGGGCGTGCCTTCATAGCGGCGGCCCTTGTCGAGCACGACGAAGCGGTCGCCGTTGGGCATGGTCTTGAACTCGCCGGTCTTGGCCAGCGCCACGCCGATCTTGTCCTGCTCGGCATTGGCGACGAACAGGTTGCGGGCGTGCTTCATGCCGGAATCCACGCCTTCGATGAACAGCACGTAGTTCCCGTGCGCGGGCTCGATGAAGCGGCCGGCGGAGATCATCGACAGCACGTCGCGCTGCTCGAAGCGGTCGCGGAACAGCGCGCTCTGCTGGTTGGCCCACGGCCAGCCGAACAGCGCCAGCAACGCCACCAGCACGATGAACGGCAGCGAGAAGCGCAGCACCGGGCGGATGAAATCCGTCAGGCTGATGCCCGAGGTGAACCACACCACCATCTCGGAATCCTTGTACCAGCGAGTGAGCACCAGCAACACCGAGATGAAGAGCGTGGCGCACAGCAGAATCGCCAGGTAGCCCAGCGTTGCCAGGCCGATGAGGAGCAGGACGTCGTTCGGATTCGCCTCGCCGTTGGCGGCCATGCCGAGGATGCGGATCACCAGGGTGGTCAGCATGAACGTCAGCAGCACGAGGAAGACGGCGCCGGCGGTGAAGGACAGCTCGCGTCGCAGGGCTTGTTCGAAAATCATGCGGATGCGGGATGGAGGGCGAGGTCTTGCCCGATGTGGATTCCACCGGAGCCCACCGCGCAAAATCGCGGATAATGTGGGCTTTCGTTGACTCGCCTCATAGAGAGAAGCGCGATGGAATTTAGCACAAAAGCCCTGGACTGGGCCAAAGCGGGCGCCCTGGCCGCCAAGAGCGATTGCCTCGTGATCGGTCTGTTCGAGTCGCAGACCCTGGCCGGCGCCGCCAAGGCGCTGGACGCAGCCACCAAGGGCCTGGTGGGCCGCCTGATCAAGCTGGGCGACTTTGAAGGCAAGCGCGGCACGTCGCTGCTGCTGCACGAAGTGGCCGGCGTGGGCGCCGCCCGCGTGCTGCTGGTCGGGCTCGGCAAGGAGGCCGACCTGACCGACCGGGCCTATGCCGAAGCCGTGCGTACCGCACTGCGCGCGCTGGCCGGCACCAAGGCCGCCAACGTCACGTGGACGCTCACCGAACAGTCCGCCCGCGACAAGGACACCGCCTGGTCCGTGCTGACCACCGTCACGCTCATCCGCGAAGCGAGCTACCGCTTCATCGAGCGCCATCCCGAACTCAAGAGCAAGCGCGACAAGAACGGCGCCGCCAGCGGCCTGCGCAAGGTCGTGCTGGCTGTGCCGGCGGCCGACGCCAAGGCCGCCAGCGTGGCCGCCGCCCGCGGCACCGCCATCGCCAACGGCATGGACCTCACGCGTGACCTGGGCAACCTGCCGTCCAATATCTGCACGCCGACCTACCTGGCCAACACCGCGCGCCAGATCGCCAAGGATTTCAAGCTGAAGGTCGAGGTGCTCGGCCGCAAGCAGATCGAAGCCCTGAAGATGGGCGCGTTCCTGGCCGTCACCAAGGGCAGCGAAGAGCCGCCGCAGTTCATCGTGCTGCGTTACGAGGGCGGGTCGCCCAAGCAGGCGCCGGTCGTGCTCGTCGGCAAGGGCATCACGTTCGATACGGGCGGTATCTCGCTCAAGCCGGGCGAGGGCATGGACGAGATGAAGTACGACATGTGCGGCGCTGCGTCCGTGCTCGGCACGCTGCGCGCCGTGGCCGAGATGGGCCTCAAGCAGAACGTCATCGCCGTGGTGCCGACCTGCGAGAACATGCCCAGCGGCATCGCGACCAAGCCGGGCGACGTGGTCACCAGCATGTCGGGCCAGACCATCGAGATCCTGAACACCGATGCCGAAGGCCGCTTGATCCTGTGCGACGCGCTCACCTACGTGGAGCGCTTCAAGCCGGCCGTGGTGATCGACGTGGCCACACTGACGGGCGCCTGCATCATCGCGCTCGGCCACGTCAACACCGGCATGTACGCCCGCAGCGATGCGCTGGCCGATGCGCTCATCGCTGCCGGCAAGCAGTCGCTCGACACCGCCTGGCGCATGCCGCTGGACGAGGAGTACCAGGAGCAGCTCAAGTCCAACTTTGCCGACATGGGCAACATCGGCGGCCGGCCGGCCGGCAGCGTGACGGCGGCCTGCTTCCTGGCACGCTTTACCGAGAAGTACGACTGGGCCCACCTGGACATCGCCGGCACCGCCTGGAAGAGCGGCGCGGCCAAGGGCGCCACGGGCCGGCCGGTGCCGCTGCTTACGCGCTTCCTGATGGACCGCGGCTGATCCATCGCAGGCAAGGCATCGTATGACCCGCGTCGATTTCCACAGCAACGTGCCCGGCAAGCTGGCCTACGCCTGCCGGCTGGTGCGCAAGGCTTACGGCGCGGGCCAGAACGTGATCGTGGTGGGGGATCGCGCCGCGCTCGAAGCGTTCGACACGCAGTTGTGGACCTTCAGCGCACTCGACTTCCTCCCGCATTGCGGCCTGCGGCACCCGCTGGCCGCCCAGACGCCCATCCTGCTGGCCGATGCATCCGAGCCGCTGGACGACGCGCCGCATCACGACATCCTCGTCAACCTGTCGTTCGATCCGCCACCGCTGTTTGCGCGCTTCGAGCGGCTGATCGAGATCGTCGGCGATGACGATGCCGACCGCGCCGCTGCCCGGGAGCGCTTCCGCTTCTACCGCGATCGCGGTTATCCGATCCAACACCACGACGTGGGGCGCGCATGAGCGACGGACGCTATCCCGGCTCGCAAGCGGACAACAACATCCCTGTTCTGACGGAGATCGTCGAGCTGGACGACGCCCCGCCCGTGGCTGAGCCGGTTGCAGAGCCGGCTTCGGCGCCGGCGAACGTCGTCCCGCCCGCGCTGCGCGAGCAGGGTCTGGCGCCCACCTCAGCCATGCCGCCCGCCGGCACCGACGCCGCACGCGTGATGGGCCACGTGATGTGGCGCTTCCAGACCGAGTGGCCTGCGCTGATCGAAACGCAATGCCGCGAGGCCATGGAATCGCGCCTGGCACTGCTGAGCGAGCAACTGGCCGCCGACCTGACCCGCACGCTGGAGGCCCGGCTGATGGATTGGCTCGGTGCGGCGCTGGAGGATGCGCTGGCTGCCGAGCGCAAGCCGCCGCAGCGCTGATTCCGCAAAAGAAAAACCCGCCGATGGCGGGTTTTTTGTTGGGACGCCGTCCGGACTCAATCCGTCACGGCGCCCTTGCTGGCCGGTGCCGCGAGTTTCGCGAACTTCGCCAGCACGCCACGGGTGTAGCGCGGCGCCGGCTGCTTCCATGCGGCGCGGCGGCGCGCGAGCTCGTCGTCCGGCACGTTCAGCTGCAGCAGGCGCTGGTGCGCGTCAATGGTGATCGAGTCGCCTTCCTGCACCAGCCCGATTGTCCCGCCGACGTATGCTTCCGGCGCGACGTGCCCCACCACCATGCCCCACGTGCCGCCCGAGAAGCGACCGTCGGTAATGAAGCCCACCGACTCACCCAGGCCCTTGCCGATGATGGCCGACGTTGGCGCGAGCATTTCCGGCATGCCCGGGCCGCCCTTGGGCCCGAGATAGCGCAGCACGAGAATGTCCCCGGCCTGGATGCGATCGCCCAGGATCGCGTCCATCGCGCTCTGCTCGTCGTCGAACACGCGGGCCGGGCCGGTGATGACGGGGTTCTTCAGCCCGGTGATCTTCGCCACGGCGCCTTCCGGCGCCAGGTTGCCCTTCAGGATCGCGAGGTGGCCTTCCTTGTAGAGCGCACGGTCAAGCGGCAGGATCACGTCCTGATCCGCGCGCGGCTCGTCGGGCACGTGCGCGAGCTCTTCGGCGAGCGTCCTGCCGGTGATGGTGATGCAATCGCCGTGGAGCAGGCCGGCGTTGAGCAGGATCTTCATGACCTGCGGGATGCCGCCGGCCGCGTGCAGATCGGTCGCCACGTACTGGCCTGACGGCTTGAGGTTGCAGATGACCGGCACGCGCTGGCGCATGCGCTCGAAATCGTCGATGGTCCACTCCACTTCGGCAGCGTGCGCGATGGCGAGGTAGTGCAGCACCGCGTTGGTCGAGCCGCCCGTGGCCATGATGACGGCCACGGCATTTTCGATGGACTTGCGCGTGATGATGTCACGCGGCTTGAGGTCGTGGCGCACCGCCTCGACCAGCACGCGGGCCGATTCAGCGGCGCTGTCCACTTTCTCCTGGTCAGGATTGGCCATCGTCGAGGAATACAGCAGCGACATGCCGAGCGCCTCGAACGACGAACTCATCGTGTTGGCCGTGTACATGCCGCCGCACGAACCGGAGGTGGGGCACGCGTTGCGCTCCACGCCTTCGAAGTCTTCCTCGCTCATGCGACCGGCGGTGAATTCGCCCACGGCCTCGAACGACGACACGATGGTCAGGTCCTTGCCCTTCCAGTGCCCCGGCTTGATGGTCCCGCCGTACACGTAGATGCCCGGCACATTCGTGCGCGCCAGGGCGATCATGCCGCCGGGCATGTTCTTGTCGCAGCCGCCGATGACGACCACGCCGTCCATCCATTGGCCGTTGACGCAGGTCTCGATGCAGTCGGCAATCACCTCGCGCGAGATCAGCGAGAACTTCATGCCCTCGGTGCCCATCGACATGCCGTCGGAGATGGTCGGCGTACCGAAGGTCTGCGGATTGGCCTTCGCCTCCTTGATGGCAGCCACGGCCGCATCCGCGAGTTTCTGCAGGCCCGAGTTGCAGGGCGTGATCGTCGAATGGCCGTTCGCCACGCCGATCATCGGGTTGTTGAAATCTTCCTTCTTGTAGCCCAGCGCGTAATACATCGAGCGGTTGGGCGAGCGCGCCACGCCTTGCGTGATGTGCTGGGAACGCTTGTTATCTGGCATGGGGTCTCCGTGGGCGTTGTTCTGTGGCGCTCAGCATGCGCTTGGACGAAAGGCGCGTCAAATATATTATTGATAGCCTATTGATTCATAAAACATATCAATCGCTGACATGGACCTGCGCCAACTGCGCTATTTCGTGACGGTGGCCGAAGAGCTGCACTTCGGTCGCGCTGCCGAGCGGCTTGCGATGACGCAGCCGCCGCTGTCGCAACAGATTCGCGCGCTGGAAGAGGAGCTCGGCGTCACGCTGTTCCATCGCACGCAGCGTTCGGTCGCGCTCACGCCGGTGGGGGCGCGGTGGCTCGTCGAGGTGCGGCGCGTCCTCGCCGAGGCCGGGGCACTACCGGCGCTGGCCCAACGCCTGGCGCGCGGGGAAGTCGGTTCGCTGTCGCTGTCCTTCGTCAGCACGGCTGACTACGGCATCCTGCCCGCCGTGCTGCGGCACTTTCGTGACGCGCGGCCGGACGTGCAGCTGCAGCTGCGCGAGGCCACCAGCGATGTGCAGATCGAGGCGCTTCTGGCCGGCGAAGTCGATGCTGGCATCGTGATTGCGCATCACGCCGGCTCGGTGCCCGGCGAGCTGGAATACCGCCCGCTGGTGCGCGAGCCGCTCGTGCTGGCCGTACCGGCTTCGCGGGCCGCGCGGTGGGGCATCGGGCCGGGCCAGCCGTTCCCGTTGGCCGACGCTGCGGCCGAGCCGCTCATCATCTTCCCGCGCCGGTCCGCGCCTGCGCTGTATGACATCATTACCGGCTATCATGCCGCGCACGGCGGCCGGCCTGAAGACGCCGGGGCTGCCACGCGCATCGGCCAGGAAGCCATCCAGATGCAGACCATCGTCAGCCTCGTCTCGGCTGAGATGGGCGTGGCGCTGGTGCCGGCTTCGCTATGCAACCTGCAGCGGACCGGCGTGGTCTATCTTGAACTCGCCGCGCCGAGCCCCGTCATCGAGACCGGCCTGGTGTGGCGGCGCGATGCGGCCTCACCGGTGCTGCCGTGGTTCGTGGCCAGCGCCGAAGCGGTCGCCAGGCTGCAAGAAGACAACCAAACCTGAAACACAGGATTCATGCTCATCCATCCGCAATTCGACCCCGTCGCCCTGCATCTGGGGCCGCTCGCCATCCGCTGGTACGGCCTGATGTATCTGGCGGCGTTCATCATGTTCCTGTGGTTCGGCCGCCTGCGCACGCGCCAGCCGCACATCGCCGCTGAAGGCTGGACCGGCCGCGACCTCGACGACATGCTCTTCTACGGCGTGCTCGGCGTGATCCTGGGTGGGCGCCTCGGCTACGTGCTGTTCTACAAGGCCGATTGGTATTTCGCCCACCCGCTCGACATCTTCAAGGTCTGGGAAGGCGGCATGGCGTTCCACGGCGGCTTTCTCGGCGTGGTCGTGGCGATGATGCTGTATGCGCGCATGCGCGGCCGCTCGTGGATGCAGGTGACCGATTTCATCGCGCCGATGGTGCCGTGCGGGCTTGCCGCAGGGCGCCTGGGCAACTTCATCAACGGTGAGCTGTGGGGACGCGTGTCGTCGCCCAACCTGCCGTGGGCGATGATGTTCCCGCAGGCGCAGGGCGAAGACCGCGAGTGGTTGCTTTCGCATGCGCAGGAGGCCGTCACCAGCGGCCTGCAGGCCATTTTCGACCAGTACCACATGCTGCCGCGCCACCCCTCGCAGATCTACCAGTTCCTCGGCGAGGGCGTGCTGTTCTTCATCCTGCTGTGGCTGTACGCGCGCAAGCCCCGGCCGATGGGCGCCGTGTCCGGGGCGTTTCTGGTGGGCTACGGCGTGTTCCGCTTCGCCGCCGAATTTGCACGCGAGCCGGACAACTTCCTCGGCCTGCTGGCGATGAACCTGTCGATGGGGCAGTGGCTGTCGCTGCCGATGATCCTGATCGGCATCGCCATGCTGGTCTGGTCCTATCGTCGTGCAGGCAACGGTGCAAAAAGCCAGGCACACGCCTGACGTCGCCGCCGCGCAAAGAAAAAGCCACCGAACTTCGGTGGCTTTTTTCATGGACCGGCTCGCGGCTTATTTCAGCATCTGCACGGCGCCGGAAACCGTCACCGTGACCTGCGCCTTGCCGCCCTCGATGGGCACCGGCGCCGAATCGAACGATGCCGGAGCGGCTGCCATGCGCATCATCGGACGCGGGCCCGGATTGTTGCTGCCCTCGCTCACGTGCACGTCGCGGATCGTGTAGCTCGTGTAGCCAAACAGCTTGGTGGTTGCCAGCGCCTTGTCGCGGAATGCACTCACAGCCTGATCGATCAGCTTGGCTTCCGCCGCCGTGCGCGCCTCGCGCGAGAGCGTGAAGTTCACGTTCTGCACCTGCATCTGATTGGCCAGCTGCCCGGCGAGCTTGGAGGCGGCCGCGAAATCCTTCGAGGTCAGGCGCACTTCCGCGCGGCCCCGCCACACGCTGATCTTGCCATTGCGATCGGTGTTCGGATAGATGTTGAAGCCGCCGGTTTCCGCCTGCACGCCGGAGGTCCGCTTGGCCTGGTTGATGACCTCATCCGCCTTGCGTGACAGGGCCGTCGAGATCGTGCCCGGGTCGGCACCTTCCTGCTCGGCGGCCAGCGTGAGCGTCACGGTGTCGGTGGGGACTTCAGCTACGGCCTGGGCATCCAGCGAGAGCACGCCCGAATGATTCGTCTCAGGTGCGGCTTGCGCGACAGCGGTCGTCATCATTGCAGTCCCCAGAATGGTTGCGGCCAGGACAGATTTCATTGTGTTCTCCCAAAAAAGCAATGTGATGCTTCTGACTGGGCGCCGCGCGCATCGTTCATCACGTTTGTAACAATTCCCAGCCGAAGCACGCCATTCACTCAGGATCGCGCATCAATTTGGTGGTGATGTAGCGCCATTGCGCGGGGGTGACGGGCGTGATCGACAGGCGATTGCCTCGCTGCAGCACCGTCATGTCGGCGAGCTGCTCGTGCGCGCGCAGCGTGGGCAGGTCGATCAGCGCGCATTTGCGCACGAACTTCACGTCGACGAGCATCCAGCGCGGTGCGTCCGGTTTGGATGCGGGGTCGTGATAGGGGCTCTTGGCGTCGAACTGCGTCGGATCGGGGTAGCTCGTCGAGCAGATTTCCGCCAAGCCCGCAATACCTGGCTGCGGACAGGACGAGTGGTAGAACAGCACGCCATCGCCGATGCGCATGCGGTCGCGCATGAAGTTGCGTGCCTGATAATTGCGCACGCCCGTCCAGGGCAACGTGCCCTGGGCGTGGAGCGTGTCGATGCTGGCCTCGTCGGGCTCAGACTTCATCAGCCAGTATTGGGCGGCCATGGTGCGCGAGCGGAAGTGGCGGTGTGCGCAGCATAGCAACACGGCGATGCGGCTGCACCACGCAGCACGCAAAAGAAAAGGCGATCGTGCGCAATGCACGACCGCCTTTGTTGGGTCCCCACCTCGGCCGCTAGGCCCGCCTCCTGAACCCAAGTACGGTTCAGAGTGGCTGCGGAAGCCGCATTTCGGGTACATCACCGGCGCAGGGAGCACACGACTTTCGTCGCATGCTGTGCACCGGAAGACGCGCGCGCCCACACGGCATGTCCCGCACCAAGCAATGCTTATCGGTTCAAGGAATGTATGACCTTGGCGAACCAGGCAGGGAAACTGTCAGACGCATCGTCACGCTGCTTTTGATGCATGGCGATGCGTCTGAGAATTCATCGCAGGCAACCGATTTTTCTCGAGTCTGGAGCCGCTAAAGCCTTATGTTGAAAGGGTTTGCGGGCAGTTGCCGGAAGCCATTGGGTGACACTATACACCCGTTCGCATCCGAACCCAAGCCCGGATGCGATCCGGTTACAAACACGTTTTGTATGGGGTCAAACGACTTCGCCGTACTGGCGCAGCGCTTCATCGGCGCGTGCATTCAGGTCGGCCAGCTTGGCACGGATGGTGTCGACCGGCAGCGCGGCATCGGCGGCGGCCTGGCGCTGCATCGACAGCAGGTCCGAGGCGATGCTGATGGCGGCCATGACGGCCACGCGCTCGATGCCCTTGGTGTTCGAGCCGTTCTTGATGCGCGTCATCTGGGTGTCCACCATGGCGGCGGCTTCGCGCAGCGCGGCTTCGTTTTCGGGCGAGACGGCAAATTTGTAAGCCTGCCCGGCGATGTTCACTTCAATCTGCTTGCTGCTCATGCTTAGGTCTCCGGATGCGGGGCAGGGGCGGCGGTGGCGTCATCGCCGGCGGCCTGGCCGAGGAGGTCAAGCTGCCGGGCGTCGGTGGCCGTGGGCAGCTTGTCGAGAATCGACTGGATGCGCAGTTGCGCTTCCTCGATCTTGGCATTGAGCACGCTGCGATCAGCGACCATGGCATCGCGCTCGGTCCTGGCGGTCTCGGCCTCGGCCTGCAGCCGCTCGACTTCGGCGCGCAGGCGCTGGTTCTCGGCGGCAAGCGCGTCGGCGTGACGCAGCACGCGCGTGAGCTTGTCGGCAAGTTGTTCGAGTTCGTTCAGCATTGGTTGTCAATCGGAATCGAGTGGGGGGATTTTAGCCCATCGCTGCGGCAGCGCCTGTCCTCCATACGGATGCGCAATGCGAGGCGGCGCGCGGGGCACAACGGGCGACGGGCTTATTTGGCGAGCAGGACGGCGTTTGGCGTTAAACTTCGCGGCGTCCTGGTGCCCGCAGCACCATCTGCAGTTAAACGGGAAGCAGGGAGCGCGCGCCCCCAAAGCGATGCGCCAACCTGCGCTGCCCCCGCAACGGTAAGCGAACGTCGCGGTGCCCGCCATCTCGCCAAGAAGATGGGCGCCGCGCGGTCTGTCCAACCAAGCCACTGTTCCCTTGGGAATGGGAAGGCGGACGGGCCGCTTCGCCAGCCCGGATACCGGCCAGGACGGTGGATCTCAGAGGATCGGTCAACGATCCGGGTGCGCCGCCCGAGCTTGGCCCTGTGATGCCCGCCGTACCCCGTGTACGGCTGCGCTCCCGGGGCCGACGTCGGACTGCTCGCCACGGACCGTGAGCCGGTCCAGAGCCGATGTGAGGGAACCGCATCGAGATCCTGCTGCCAGCGACCCGCGGGGGAACGGGTCCGGCTGACGCTTCTTGTCTTTTCAACATGAGCTTGACTACAAAGCGGCCACTCCGGAAGCCCCGGACGGCCATGCGTGCGCTTGCCGGTGCACGATTGGGGGTTGTTGCAGGGGTCATGGCAGGTGCGGTTGCGCCGGCCTGGTCACAAAGCAATGCACAGGCGAACGGGACGCCGGTGGGTGAACTGAATCCGACCGTGGTGACCGCCTCGCGGGGCGAGCAGCCGCTCTCCGATGCGCTGCCGCACACCACGGTCATCAGCCGCACCGACATCGAGCGCTCGCAGGCGCCGGATGCGGTGACGCTGCTGCGCCGCGAGGCCGGTATCGAAATCGCCCAGAACGGCGGCCCCGGCACCAACGCCAGCCTGTTCATGCGCGGCGCCAGTTCCAACCAGACGCTGGTGCTGATTGACGGCGTGCGTGTGAGTTCTGGCACATCGGGCGGCGCGCAGATCGGGCAACTGATGGCAGACCAGATCGACCACATCGAAGTCGTGCGCGGTAATGTGTCGGCGCTCTATGGCTCGGACGCGGTCGGTGGCGTGGTGCAGATCTTCACGCGCAGCGGTCGCGGCCATGCGCCGCTGGCCAATGCGGAGATCGAATACGGCGCGCGCAACACCAAGCGCGCGCAGGCGGGCATCAGCGGGTCGGTGGGCGAGCGTGGCGATACGTCGTTCGCCGTGTCGGTGTCTGAGTTCAAGACCAGCGGGTTCTCGACCATGAACCCGCTACTGGCGCCGAAAGCGAACCCGAACGACAACCCCTACACGAACAAGAGCGTGTCGGCGCAGCTGTCGCATCGGTTCTCTGCGGACTGGCAGGCGGGGCTGACGTACTTCCAGACCTGGGGCGATGTCAGCTACGACAGCAGTTTCGGCAAGCCGACCGACATCAACACGGCGCACAACGTGGTGCGCTCGATGTCCGCCTTCGTGGATGGCAAGGTGACGCAGGACTGGAAGACGCGCGTGACGCTCTCGCAAGGGGATGACCGCAGCCTGAACTTCACCAACGGCGTGCCGCAGGTGCCCGCGCGTTTCAACACGCGCAACCAGACGGCGAGCTGGCAGAACGACTGGACCTTCCTGCCGAACCAGCTGCTCAAGGTCGGCCTGGAACATCTGCAGACCAGCATCGACAGCGACGCCTACGATGTGCCCACGCGCAACGTCGACTCCGGCTACATCGGCTACGAAGGCAAGTTCGGCCCGCACCAGTTGCAGCTCAATCTGCGCCGTGACCGCTATTCGGATTTCGGCGGCGCCAACAGCTACTACGCCGGCTACGGCTTTGCGTTCAACCCGCAGTGGAAGGCGGTGGCGAGCGTGAGCAACGCCTTCCGCGCGCCGAGCTTCAATGAGTTGTACTACCCGTTCTTCGGCAACCCGAACGTGCAGCCGGAAAAGGCGCGCTCGGTGGAGGGCGGCGTGGAATATAACGGCGCGATCGGCCTGGTCCGCATGACGGTGTTCGAGACGGACTACAGCAACCTGATCACCTCCGTGTGCGATGCCGCGTTCAACTGCGCGGCTGCCAACGTCAACCGCGCGCGGGTGAACGGCGTCGAGACTTCGTACCGCGGTTCCATCTATGGCGTGGACGTGCGCGCCAGCTTTACCATGCAGAACCCGCAGGACTTGTCGGCCAACCAGTTGCTGTCGCGTCGTGCACGGCACTTCGGCAGCGTCTCGGCGTACAAGACGGTCGGGCCGTTCTCGGCGGGCGTGGAGTGGAACGCGGCGGGTGATCGGCAGGACTCGACGAGGGCGCTGGGCGGTTACGGCGTGCTGAACCTCGTCGGCCGCTACCAGATCACGCGCGACTGGGCGTTGTCCGCTCGCCTGGAGAACGTGACGAACAAGAACTACCAGTTGATCTATCCGTACAACACGGCATCGCGTGGAGTGTTCTTCACGCTGTCGTGGCAACAGCACGAACCGAAGCGATGACGACACCTGCACTGCCCGCTCGCGCGGCACGCGGTTTTGCCTGGCGGCTGTGGTCGCTGCTGGCCCTCGCGTGCGTGGTGGTGCTGCTGGCGTCGCTGATGCTCGGCAGCGTGCGGCTGTCGCCTGCAGAAGTCTGGCGGGCCTTGACTGGCGGCGGCGATGGCCTGGCAGCAGGCATCGTCACCGAGCTGCGCCTGCCGCGTGCGGGCGCGGCATTTGCGGCCGGCGGGCTGCTCGCGTTTGCGGGCGCGCTCATGCAGATGCTGCTGCGCAATCCGCTGGCCGATCCGTATGTGCTGGGCGTGTCGGGCGGCGGTGCGGTGGCGGCCCTCACGGCGATGCTGTTTTCGCTGCCGTGGTGGGCGGTGCAGACCAGTGCCGGCGCGGGGGCGTTGCTGTCGATGGCGCTGGTGGCAGCGCTGGCGCGCCAGCACCTGTGGCGCGGTGAACCCGGCGAAGCGAATGCGCGTCTGCTGCTCGGCGGCGTGGTGATGGCTTCGGGCTGGGTTGGCCTCATTACCCTCATTCTGACGGTCGCGCCCGAGAACAAGCTGCGCGGCATGATCTTCTGGATGGTCGGCGACCTTGGCGGCGCCGATCGTTACGTCGGCGCCTTGATTGCGCTGGTGGCGGCGGTGGCCGTGGTGCTGCCTCATGCTCGGGACCTCAATGTGCTGCTCGCGGGCGAGATGCGCGCCCGCGCGCTCGGCGTGCCGGTGGCGCGCGTGCGGGCGCTGATCTACGTGGTGGCGTCGCTGTGCACCGCCGTGGCCGTGACGATGGCAGGCTCCGTCGCCTTTGTCGGCCTGCTCGTGCCGCACATGGTGCGCCTGGCGTGGACGCGCGACGTGCGCATCCACCTGCCCGCCACCGCGATGGCCGGCGGCGGCCTGCTGATGCTGGCCGACCTGATCGCCCGCACGCTCATCGCGCCGACGCAACTGCCGGTGGGCGTGATCACCACGATGATCGGCGTGCCCACCTTCCTCTACCTGCTGATGCGGAGCGCGCGATGAGCTGGCTGCGCCGCACACCCGCACCGCCGGCATTTGCGCAGATGGAGGCGGCGCCCGAACTGGCCTTGCACGATCTGCGTGTGGCGGTGGAAGGGCGCGTGCTGATCGGGCGCCTGTCGATGACGGCGACGGCCGGCCAGCTCTGGAGCGTGGTCGGCCCCAACGGCGCAGGCAAATCGACGTGGCTCTCGGTGCTTGCAGGGCTGCGCGCGCCGGACGGCGGCAGCGTCACGCTCGACGGGGCGCCGCTCGCCGACTGGCCAGCCGTGGCGCTGGCACGCCGCCGCGCCTTCCTGCCACAGACGCTGCACGACACGTTTCCGGTCTCCGTCCATGACGCCGTGATGACGGGCCGCCATCCCCACCTCGCGCGCTGGGAATGGGAGGGCGATGCCGATGCACGTGCTGTCGATGCTGCCCTCTCTGCGCTGCACCTGCAGCCGCTGGCGCAGCGCGACGTCCGCACACTTTCCGGCGGCGAGCGGCAGCGCGTGGCGATCGCCTCGGTGATTGCGCAGGACGCTCGCGTGCTGCTGCTCGACGAACCCGTCGCGCACCTGGACTTGCATCAGCAGATTGCCGTGCTCCGCCTGCTGCTTGAAGGCTGCCGCAAGCACGGCTGGCTCGTCATGCTGACCGTGCACGATTTGAACCTCGCGCGCCGCTTTGCCACCCATGCGCTGTTGATGGACGGCGCGGGCCACACGATTGCCGGCAAGGCAGCCAACGTGCTCACGCCCGAGCACTGCGCGCGCGTGCTGCGCACCCCGATTGCCGAGGTGGCCGACGGCCGCCGCACGGCACTGATTCCGGATGACCCCGATGACCATGCCTGAAAACGAAGACGGCGGCCTCAATGCCCGCCATCGCATCCGCATGCAACGCAAGAAGGCCGTGGTGGACGCCAGGATCGCGGCCGCCACCGACGTACGCGGCGTGCTGCTCGTCAACACCGGCAACGGCAAGGGCAAATCGAGCTCGGGCTTCGGCATGGTGATCCGCGCGATGGGGCACGACATGCAGGTGGGTGTCGTGCAATTCATCAAAGGCGCGATCCCCACCGGCGAAGAGCGTTTCCTGCGGCGGTTTCCCGAGCAATGCCGCTTCCACGTCATGGGCGAAGGCTATACGTGGGAAACGCAGGACCGCACGCGCGACATCGAGAAGGCGCAAGCCGCGTGGGCCTGCGCCCGCGAGCTGCTGAACGATCCGTCGATTGGCCTGGTGCTGCTCGATGAGCTGAACATCGCGCTCAAATACCACTACCTGGACGTGCAGACGGTGCTGGCCGACCTGCGCGCCCGGCCGGCAGCGCAGCATGTCGTCGTCACCGGGCGCGGCGCGCCACCCGAGCTGATCGAAGCGGCCGATACCGTGACCGACATGACACTCGTCAAGCACGCGTTTTCGCAGGGCGTCCAGGCGCAGCCGGGGGTGGAACTGTGATGGCCCCCGCGATGCGCATTCCCCCGTTTGATGACGCACTGCGCGCGCGTCTGCAGGCCGCCGTAGACACCAAGACCAAGCCGCTCGGCGCGCTGGGCCGGCTCGAAGCGCTGGCCGTGCAGATCGGGCTGATCCAGAACACCGAGGCGCCGCAACTGATCCGCCCGGCCATGGTGGTGTTCGCGGCGGACCACGGCATCGCCCATGCCGGCGTGAGCGCGTATCCGCAGGCCGTGACGGCGCAGATGGTGCTCAACTTCGTGGCGGGTGGCGCTGCGGTCAACGTGTTTTGCCGCCAGCACGGCTTTGCGCTCGAAGTCGTGAACGCCGGCGTCGCCGCGCCGCTGTGGGCAGGCGACACACCGGGCCTGGTCGATGCGCCCATCAGCCCGGGCACGCGCGATTTCGCCCAGCAGCCCGCCATGACCGCCGAGGAGCGCGACCGCGCCATCGCGCTCGGCGCCCAGCGGGTGGCGCACCACGCGACGCTCGGCAGCAACGTCATTGCACTCGGCGAAATGGGCATCGCGAACACGGCGTCGGCTGCCTGCCTGATGGCGCGGCTGTGCGATCTGCCGGTGGCGCAATGCGTCGGTCGCGGCACCGGGCTGGACGATGCGGGCCTGGCCCGCAAGCGCGCCGTGCTGGAAGCCGCCATGGCGCGGCATGCACAGGTGAAGGCGCCGCTTGACGTGCTCGCCTGTTTCGGTGGCTTCGAGGTGGCAGCGATGGTCGGCGCGGTCCTGGAGGCGGCGCGGCGGCGCATGGTCATCCTCGTCGACGGCTTCATCGCCACGGCGGCCGTGCTGGTGGCGGCGCGCGTGGCGCCCGGCGTGCTGCGCTATTGCGTATTCGGCCATGTGTCGGATGAACGCGGGCATCGCGCGCTGCTGGAGGTGCTCGATGCGCGACCGCTGCTGTCGCTGTCGTTGCGGCTGGGCGAGGGCAGCGGGGCGGTGCTGGCGTATCCGCTGGTCGTGTCTGCCGTGGCGTTCCTGCGCGAGATGGCGACTTTCGCCAGCGCCGGCGTGAGCGAGCGCGCGTAGCCATGAACCCGTTGCGCGAACACTGGCAGGCGCTGTGGATGGCGGTCGGGTATTTCACCCGCATCCCCGTACCGGCGTGGGTCGGGCTCGGTCCCGATACCTGGCAGGCCGGGCTGAATCGCGCGGCGCGGTACTTTCCGCTGGTGGGCTGGCTGGTGGGCGCGGTGGCTGCGGCGGTGTACTGGCTGGTGTCGCGCACCGTGCCTGCGCCCGGCGTGGCAGTGGCCGTGTCGATGGCGGCCACGCTGCTGCTGACCGGCGCGTTCCACGAAGACGGCCTGGCCGATTGCGCGGATGGCTTCGGCGGCGGTTACACAGCCGAAGACCGCCTGCGCATCATGCACGACTCGCGCATCGGCGCGTTCGGGGCGATTGCGGTGTGCATGGCGCTGCTGCTCAAGTGGCAACTGCTGAGTGCGATGGCGTCGCATGGCACGGCGATCCTCGCAGCAATGGTTTGTGCCCATGCCGCCAGCCGTGCAGCCGCGGTGAGCTACCTCCTCACGCATGACTACGTGCGCACCGAAGGCAAGGCCAAGCCCGTCGCCCAACGCATGCGCTGGGCCGGAGCGCTGTGGGCCAGTGCATTCGGCATCGTGCCGCTGCTGTGGTTCGGGGCCGTGTGTGCAGCGCTCGTTGTCGTGGGGCTCATCGTTGCGCGCTGGCTGCTGGGCCGCTACTTCGTGCGCCGCATCGGCGGCATCACCGGCGATTGCCTGGGGATGGCGCAGCAACTCTTTGAACTGCTGATCCTGTGGGGGCTGCTGGCGTGGATTTCATCCTGATCCGCCATGCGCGGCCTGCCATGACGGCCGGGCTGTGCTACGGCCGCACCGACCTGCCGCTGGCCGACCCGATGGACCCGCATCCTTCGGCCATCGTCGACAAGCTCACCGCACACGCGCCGCACCGCCTGCTGGCAAGCCCGCTCCAACGTAGCCGCCTGACAGCGGAGGCGATCGCGCGCGTGGCCGAGGTGCGTGCTGTCGAAATCGATGCCCGCTTGATGGAGCTGGACTTTGGCACCTGGGAAGGCTGCCAGTGGGACGACCTGCCGCGCGCCCAGGTGGATCGGTGGGCGCATGACCTCGTGCACGGGAACCCGCATGGCGGCGAATCGGCGGCGGACCTGCTGGCGCGGGTGACCGCCTGGGCGGAAGCCACCGCGGCCGCCGAGGCATCGTGCGTGTGGGCGGTCACGCATGCCGGCTGCATGCGCGCCTTGGCTGCCCATTGGCTGCAGCGTCCGCTGGCCGAAACGCTGCAATGGCCGCTGCAATGGGGCGCCGCGTGCGGCTTTCGCGTGCAGCCCGACGGTTTGCCGGTGCTGCTGTTCTGGAACCGATGAGGCGCTACGCCCGACGCGCGGCCAACGTCAGCGTCCGATCCTGGCGTGCATCCCGAGCCGCCGCGTGCGCGCCTCTTCCAGGTCTTCGCACAACTGCGTGGCGGCCTCCACCAGGCGTGGCCCGAAGCGGTTGATGAGGTCGCCGTTGATCGTAAAGAGGTTGCCGCGCTGCACGGCCTGCAACTGGGGCCAGCGCTTCCAGCCGTCGAGCGTGTCGATGGGGCGATTGCCCTGCGTGGCGCCCATGCTGGCCGTCAGCAGCACCTCGGGGTTGGCCGCGATCACAGCCTCCGCCGAGACCGTCGGCACCAGCAGCGGCTCGCTGGCAAACACGTTGCGGCCGCCGCATAGCGCCAGCATGTCGGAGAAGATGTGCTGGCCGTTGAGCGTCATCAGCGGCTGTTCCCACACCTGGTAGAACACCGTCACGGGCGGGCGGCCGCTGTAGCGGTTGCGCAGGCCATCGACGCGCTGGCGGAACTGCTGCGCGGCGTCGTGGGCGCTGGCGCGCGTGTCGAGCAGCGTGCCGAGCGCTTCGATGGAGCGCGGGATGTCCGCCATGCGATGCGGTTCAGAAAAGAACAGCGGAATGCCAAGCGCACGGAGCCGGTCGAGCTGCTTCTGCGCATTGCCGTGGCGCCAGACGACCACCAGGTCGGGCTTGAGCGCGGCGATGCGCTCGAGGTCCAGCGACCGGTTGTCGCCCACGCGCGGAATGTCGCGGGCGGCGGGCGGGTAGTCGCTGTACGTCACGGTACCGACGATGCGCGCGCCGCCGCCCGCCGCGAACAGCAGTTCGGTGGCGTGCGGCGCAAGGCTGACGATGCGCTGCGCAGGGCGTTGCAGCGTGACGGCGGCGCCGGTGTCGTCGGTGACGGAGATTGCGGCAAGGGCGGGGGCGACCGCGGCGAGCAGGGCGGCAAGGCCGAGCGCGGCAACACCGCGGGCAAGGTGGCTGAAACGGACTGTCATCAAACGGGGCGGGGGGAGGCGGTCATGCGGAAAGCGACAGCGATGCTAACGCATCGTCCAGGCGTTGCCATCCGGGTTCATCCGCAGGCAAGCCGAAGCGCAGGCCCGCGACGGGCCCATCGAACAGGCGGGTCCAGACGCCGACCCGCGCCAGCCGTGCGTGAAGCGCCGGTGCCTCGGCCGTCGGTGCCCAGGCAAACAGCGGCGTGGCGGTGTTGCGCAGGCCGTGGCGATCCAGCAACGCATGCAGCCGCGCGCCTTCAGCTTGCAGGCGCGCGCGCGTGGCGCTCTGCCACGGCGCGTCGGCCAGCGCGGCACGCACCACGGCGCGCGCCGGGCCGTTGACGGTCCAGTGGCCCAAGGCGTCGCGCAGCGCATCCACGAGTTCCGGCGCAGCCAGCGTGAAGCCGATGCGCGCTCCGGCCAGCCCATAGAACTTGCCGATCGAACGCAGGACCACCAGGCCCGGCGCCCCCGCCAACGGCGCCATCGTCGGGCCATCGTCGAACGCCTCGATGAAGGCCTCGTCGACGATCAGCGTGCCGCCGCGCACAAGCAGGCGCGCATGCCAGTCGCGCAGCGTTTGCGCGGGCAGCAGGCGTGCGGTCGGGTTGTTCGGGTTGACGACGACGAGATGCCGCACGTTGGCCGGCAGGTCGGTGAAGAACGCGTCTTCGGGCAGCGGTACGACGGTGTGGCCGGCTCGCGCGAAGGCCGGCGCGTATTCGCTGTAGCCGGTCTGCGCAATGCCGACGCGCCCGCGCGGCAGCAACGCCGGCAGCCCGCGGATGGCCGCCTGCGAGCCGGCCACCGCCAGCACCGCACGCGTATCGCTCACGCCGTAATGCGCGGCGGCTTGCACTTCGAGCCCATCGTCTTCGGGCAGTCGCAGCCAGGCATCAGCCGGGATGGGCGGAACGGGATAGCCGCGCGGATTGATGCCGGTCGAGAGATCCAGCCAACCACCGGCCGGCTCGCCGTAGCGGGCACGGGCGGCGGCCAGGTTGCCGCCATGGACGATGCCGCTCATGACGCGCTCCACGCGATGACGGCGAGGCTGCCCAAGATGGCCAGCCACCACCACAGCGTGCGCGAGACCAGAGCCAGTGCGCGCGTGATGTCGGCCGCGGCGACGGGCGCGCCGGTGCCCAGCGGTGGGCGCGGCTCATCCACGCCTTCGTAGCGCGCGGTGCCGCCAAGCTTCACGCGCAGGCTGCCGGCGCCGGAGGCCATCACCGGGCCTGCGTTGGGGCTCGACCATTGCGGCGCCTGTGCGCGCCAGCAGCGCAGCGCATCACCGGTGTGGCCGAGCAGCGCATAGCTCGTGGCCGTGAGCCGGGCGGGCACCCAGTTGAGCACGTCGTCGATGCGTGCGGCTGCCCAGCCGAAACCGGCAAAGCGCGCATTGCGGTAGCCCCACATCGCGTCCAGCGTGTTGGCCAGCCGGTACAGCACCACGCCGGGGGCGCCTGCCACGACGAGCCAGAACAGCGGCGCAAAGATGGCGTCGCTGCCGTTCTCGAGGGCCGATTCCACGGCGGCACGAGCAATGGGCTCGCCGTCGGCATCGTGCAGGTCGCGCGAGACGATGCGCGACGCCAGTGCGCGTGCGCGGGGCAGATCGGCATCGCGCAGCGCAAGCGCGATCGGGGCGATGTGGTCATGCAGGCTGCGTGCGCCGATGGCGATGTAGAGCGCGATGGCATCGAGCGCCGTCACGCACCATGGCGAGGCGCCTCGCGCCCCGGTGACGAACCACCCCGCCACCAGCACGAACGGCAGGACGGCGATCGCCCACGCGATGAGCCCGGCGGTGCGCGACCACGCCAGCGCGGCAGGCCTGCGGTTCATGGCGCGTTCCACGGCAGTGGCGATGCGCCCGAAGCCGACCAGCGGATGCCAGCGCGGCACCTCGCCGAACAGGCGATCAAGCAGCACGCCCCCGAGCGCAGCGAACGCAACGAGTGGCCACCCGAGATCGAACACGCCGCCCAGCATGGCACTCACTTCGTCGCGCCGAGTGCCGGCCCCTTCACGACCATCGGAATGCCCGCGACCAGCAGATGCACGTTGTCGGCCAATGCGGCGAGGCGCTGGTTCAGCCGTCCAAGCTCATCCACGTAGAAGCGCGTGACGGCGCCCATCGGTACCACGCCCAGTCCGATCTCGTTGCTCACCAGGATGATGTCGCCGGGCACCAGCGGCAGCGCGGTGAGCAGCGCGTCGATCTCGTGCGTCCAGGCCTCGGGCGGGGTGATGACGCCGGTGTCGGGGTAGGCGTGCGGCGCGGCCGGGTCGCCGAACAGCAGGTTGTTGAGCCACAGCGTCACGCAATCGACCAGGACGCAACCGCCGTGCTGGGCGTGTGTGTAGAGCGCTTCCGCCAGGTGCACGGGCTCTTCCACGAGTCCCCACGCGGCGGGGCGGCGCGCGCGGTGCAGGGCCACGCGCAACTGCATCTCGTCGTCGCCCTCCCGCGCGGTGGCGAGGTACGTGACGGGACCCGTACATTGCAGCGCGAGCTGTTCGGCGTGGTGGCTCTTGCCCGAGCGGGCGCCACCGAGGACGAGCGTAAGACGGCGTGACATCCGTGCATTCTAGCGAGGGCGCGGCGAGGGCGGGTGCGATAATCCGCGCATGTCGAAAGCACCTTTCCTTGTGCCGCCGCGGGGCACGCTGATGATCCAGGGCACCACGTCGGACGCCGGCAAGAGCACGCTCGTCGCGGGGCTGTGCCGCGTGGCGCGCCGTGCGGGTGTGCGCGTGGCGCCGTTCAAGCCGCAGAACATGGCGCTGAACAGTGCCGTCACCGCAGACGGCGGGGAGATCGGTCGTGCACAGGCGCTGCAGGCGCAGGCCGCCGGCGTCGCCCCCACGGTCGACATGAACCCCGTGCTGCTCAAGCCCAATAGCGACACCGGCGCGCAGATCATCATCCACGGCCAGCCGCGCTGCGATCTCGACGCCCGCGCGTATCACGCCTACAAGCCCACCGCCATGGCGGCCGTGCTCGAATCGCACGCACGGCTGCGCGCGCAATACGAGCTCGTGCTCGCGGAAGGCGCCGGCAGCCCCGCCGAGATCAACCTGCGGGACCGCGACATCGCCAACATGGGCTTTGCGCAAGCCGTCGACTGCCCCGTCGTGCTGGTCGCCGATATCGACCGCGGCGGCGTGTTCGCGCACCTGCTCGGCACGCTCGCGTGTCTGTCCGACAGCGAACGCGCGCGCGTGGCCGGTTTCGTCATCAACCGGTTTCGCGGCGATGTTTCGCTGCTCACGCCCGGCCTGGACTGGCTGACCGCGCAGACCGGCAAGCCGGTGTTTGGCGTACTGCCGTATCTGCACGGTCTGCACCTCGATGCCGAGGACGCCGTGCAGACCGCGCAGCATGCGGCAGCGGCCGACGCATTGCGCGTGGTGATCCCCGTGCTGCCGCGCGTGTCGAATCACACCGACTTCGATGCGCTGCGCGCGCATCCGCAGGTGGACGTGCGCCTCGTCGGCCCCGGGCAGCCGATTCCGCCGGCCGATCTCATCATCCTGCCCGGCAGCAAGAGCGTGCAGGCCGATCTGGCGTGGCTGCGCGCCAACGGCTGGGAGCCGGCCATCGCGAGACACCTGCGCTACGGCGGCAAGCTGATCGGCATCTGCGGCGGCATGCAGATGCTGGGCCGGCGCCTGCATGACCCCCAAGGCCTCGAAGGCGCGCCCGGCAGCAGCGATGGCCTCGGTTATCTCGACTTCGAAACCACGCTCGAAGCCGCCAAGCAGTTGCGCCACGTGCGCGGCACATTGGCCGAGGGCGGGGCGGGCGTCACCGGCTATGAAATCCACATGGGCGTGACCGACGGCCCGGCACTCGCGCGGCCCGCCGTGTGCCTCGACGACGGCAGACTGGACGGGGCGGTCTCGGCCGATGGGCAGATTCTGGCCACGTACCTGCACGGGCTGTTTGATGCGCCCGAGGCGTGTCGCGCGCTCCTGGCCTGGGCGGGCGTGCGTGATGCGCAGGCACAGGACTACGCCGCCCTGCGGGAGGGCTCGATCGAGCGGCTGGCGGGCGTCTGCGAGGCACATCTCGACCTCGCCGCGCTGTTTGGGACCTTTCCGCCGCCGTCACATACCCGCTGAGCCATAATCCGCAGAGATGCAGATTTTCCGGGTGATCGACCCGGCACACGAGTTCGACGAGCACAAGGAGGCAGGCATGCCGGTGGCCGTTGTAGCGAATCCGAAGGGCGGGGTGGGCAAGACCACGTTGGCGACCAACCTGGCCGGCTATTTTGCGGCCCAGGGCCACGCCGTGATGCTGGGCGACACCGACCGCCAGCAGTCTTCCCGCGAATGGCTGGCATTGCGCCCAGAGACCGCCCGGCCCATCCGCACGTGGGAAATCAATGCCGACCACATCGCCAAGCCACCCAAAGGTACGACGCACGTCGTGCTGGACACGCCGGCTGGCCTGCATGGCTGGCGCCTGGGCGACCTGGTCAAGATGTCAGGCTACGTGATCGTGCCGCTGCAGCCTTCGATGTTCGACATCCTGGCCACGCAGTCCTTCCTGCGCAGGCTGGCCGACGAAAAGCCGATCCGCCACGGCGAGGTCAAGCTGGGCGTGGTCGGCATGCGGGTGGACATGCGCACGCGTGCCGCCGAGCAACTCCAGCGCTTCGTGCAGGGCCTGGACGTGCCCATCCTGGGCTACCTGCGCGATACCCAGAACTATGTGCAACTCGCCGCGCACGGGCTCACGCTGTGGGACGTGGCGCCGTCGCGCGTGGCGAAAGATGTGGAGCAGTGGAGCGGTATCCTGGCCTGGCTCGGCGCGCGGCCCGTAGAGGCGTCGCCCGCCAACGCGTCGGTGGCAGCATGAAAAAAGCCCGGCAACTTGCAACTGCCGGGCTTTTTCGTGGACCGCCTTCGCTCAGATCTCGAGATTGTCGATCAGGCGGGTCTTGCCGAGCTTGGCGGCGGTCAGCACCACCAGCGGCTCGCCGGCGGCGATGTTCTCGGGCGTCGGCACCTGCAGGTCGGAGCGGCGGCGCACGGCCACGTAATCGGGCTGCCAGCCGCGGCCGCGCAGGTACTCCATCGCCTTGTTGGTCACCTCTTCGTGCGACGCCTGGCCCTGCAGCACGGTCTCCAGGACGTCCTGGCGCACCCGGTGCAGCATGCGGTACAGCTCGGGCGCCTCGGCGCGCTCTTCGTTGGTCAGATAGGCGTTGCGCGACGACAGCGCGAGGCCGTCGTCCGCGCGCACCGTTTCCGCCGGGATGATGTCCACCGGCAGCGCAAACTGGTTGGCCATGCGGCGCACGATCATCAACTGCTGGTAATCCTTCTTGCCGAACACCGCCACGCGCGGCTGCACGCACGAAAACAGCTTCATCACCACCGTGCACACGCCCTTGAAGAAGCCGGGGCGGAACTCGCCTTCGAGGATGTCGCCCAGATCATGCGGCGGCTCGACGCGGTATTCCTGCGGCTCGGGGTACATGTCGCGCTCGGTGGGCGCGAACAGGACGTATACGCCTTCCTTCTGCAGCTTTTCGATGTCGTCCTGCAGCGTGCGCGGGTATTTGTCGAAGTCTTCGTTCGGGCCGAACTGGAGGCGGTTCACGAAGATGGACGCCACGACGGGGTCGCCGTGCTGGCGCGCCAGTCGCATCAGGCTCAGATGGCCCTCATGCAGGTTGCCCATGGTCGGCACGAAGGCGACGCGGTTCTGGCCGCGCAGCTGGTCGCGCAGTTCCTGGATGGACGAGATGACTTTCATGCGGTCTGGTTATGGGCCGACGTTCAGGTCGGCGAGTAGGCGAGGCGCACGTAAATGGGTGCGTAGGGTTCAGCCTGGGTGATTTCCACCAGGGATTCGCGGGAGAGCTCCAGCATGGCGACAAAGTTGACCACCACGATGGGCGCGCCCTTGCCGGACTGGATCGCTTCTTCAAACAGCTCGGTGAATTCCATGAACCGGGCGTGCTGCAGGCGGCGCAGGATCTGGCTCATGTGCTCGCGCACGGACAGCTCTTCGCGCGAGATCTTGTGGTGCTGCGTGAGCTTCGCGCGGCGCAGCACGTCGGCCCACGCAGCGCGCAGGTCGTCGGTATTGACGTCGGGATAGCGCGGCGCGAGGCTCTGTTCGATGTAGACCTGCGCGCGCAGGAAGTCGCGTCCCAGCTGCGGCAGGGCATCGAGCTTCTGCGCGGCCAGCTTCATCTGCTCGTATTCGAGCAGACGGCGCACAAGCTCCGCGCGCGGGTCTTCGGGCTCGGTGCCTTCGTCGGTCTTCTTGACCGGCAGCAGCATGCGCGACTTGATCTCGATCAGCATGGCCGCCATCAGCAGGTACTCGGCGGCCAGCTCGAGGTTGGTTGCGCGGATCTGCTCGATGTACGCCAGGTACTGCCGCGTGACCTGCGCCAGCGGAATGTCGAGCACGTTGAAGTTCTGGCGCCGGATCAGGTACAGCAGCAGGTCCAGCGGGCCTTCGAATGCTTCAAGGAAGACCTCGAGCGCATCCGGCGGGATGTAGAGATCCTGCGGGAGCTTGAACAGCGGCTCGCCGTACAGCCGTGCGAAGGCAAGGCCGTCGACCTGCGCGGGCGTGGAGTCCTGCTCGGGCGCTACGGTGGGCAGCTCGACGGGCAGCGGCAGCTTGTCCTGCGCAGAAGTGGTCATGCGGCGATCCGCTCGAGGGCCGGCGGCGGGATCAGTCCAGCGAGTAGACGTACGGCTTTTGCGGCACGCGGGCGGCCTTGGCGCGCGCACGTTCTTCCAGATCGATCGGGTCTTTGTCCCACAGCAGGGCGCGGCCCTGGCGCTGCTGCGCTTCAAGCTCGGGCTTCTGGGTCTTGAGTTCTTCCAGGAACTGGGTGATCTCGGACTTGTACAGGGACATGGCGGTAAGTGATGTTGGATGACCTTGCCCGCCCACGGCATGCCAGGGCGGATAACCGCGCATTTTACCGTATTGGCCGGCGGGCACGCCGTCTGCGGAGGGGGTCTGGATTTGTCCGCAAGGACGTTTTCGTCGCATTGACCAGGGCACCGGCCACGCCCGGTATGGTCAAATACGGCTTTCCTCGATCCGGCCGGCCCGTGGGGCGGCGCCATGTTTGCCACGATGAAGGGTTCCAACCGACCATCGCGACCATCACGACCGCCACGTTTTCGCTTTCTGGATGCGCGAGCCGCTGCGTTCGCGGCGGGCTGCGTCCTGGGTCTGGCCGGTATGCCGGTTCACGCAGAGTACGACGTCAAGATCGACGCCCCGAAGAGCATCCGTGAGTTGCTCGAGCGGCATCTGGACCTGTCGCGCTACAAGGGCCGCAAGGACATCACCGAAGACCAGCTCCAGTACATGGTCGAAACCATTGGCGACCAGGTCACCAAGCTGACGGCCACCGAGGGCTATTTCGTGCCGAAGGCCACCGCACAGATCGAAGGGCAGCCGGAGCACCGCGTCGTGCAGGTGAAGGTCGACCCTGGCCCGCGCACCACGGTCGACAGCGTGTCGCTCGACTTTACCGGGGCCATCACGCAGGAACCCAAGCGCATCGATGAGCTGAAGAAGGCCTGGGGCCTGCAGCCGGGCGTGGCTTTCCGCCAGACGGGGTGGGACAAGGCCAAGGACGACAGCCTCGCCGCGCTGCAGAGCAAACGTTACTACGCGGCCAGGCAGACGGCGTCCGAGGCGCGCATCGACCCGGATGAAAGCAAGGCGGACCTGTCCGTCGCGTACGACAGCGGGCCGGCCTACACGCTCGGGCCGCTCGACGTACAGGGCCTGTCGCGCTATCCGCGCAGCATCATCGATCGCGTGAACCCGTTGCGCGTGGGCGAGGATTACTCGGCAGACCGCCTGCAGTCCTTGCAGGCGGCCATCCAGGGCCAGCCATACTTCGCGAACGCCATCGTGGACCTGGGCGACGATCCGAAGAACCCCGTGAACGCCCCGGTGCGTGTGCGGGTGCGGGAGTACCCGCCCAACCGCCTGACCAGCGGCGTCGGCTACGGCACCGACACGGGCGCCTCGGTGGAAGGCCGGTATCAGTATCTGAACCTGTTCAACAAGGCGTGGGTGGCCGACACCCAGGCGCGCATCGAGCAACGCCGGCAGTACCTGTTCGGCAGCGTGACCCTGCCGCCGGACGAGAGGCAGTACGTCAACAGCGTCTACGCCAGCATGGACCGCACGGACACCTCCGGCACCGATACGCGCAGCTATCGCTCGGGCTTCAAGCAGACACGCGTGCGCGGCATCTACGAGACGTCGTTCACCGTCGATTTCTACTACGACGACCTGCGCCCCGACGGCGCCGAGCGCCAGTTGAGCAAGGCCCTGGTGCCCGGTTTCTCGTGGACGCGCCGCGACGTGGACGACCCGCTGTTCCCGCGGCGCGGCAACATCATCACCACGCAGATCGGCGCGGCGGTCAAGGGCGTGCTGACGGACCAGTCGTTCGTGCGTTCGTACAGCCGCATCCGGCAGTTCGTGCCGGTGGGGCAGCGCGACATCCTGGTCGCGCGGGCCGAGCTGGGGGCCGTCATCACCAGCGGTCCTGGCGACGGCGTGCCGGCCACGCTGCGCTTTCGCACGGGCGGCACGCAGTCGGTGCGCGGCTACGATTTCCAGAGCATTGGCAACAACGTCAACGGCAGCACGCTGCCCGCCAAGTTCCTCGTGACGGGCGGGCTGGAGTACCAGCGCTGGTTTCTGCCGGAATGGGGCGCCGCGGTGTTCTGGGATACCGGTACCGCCACCGACAACTGGCCGGAGCGCCGCTGGTACAACGGCGTCGGCGTCGGCGTGCGCTGGAAGAGCCCCGTCGGCCCGATCCAGCTGGATCTGGGCTACGGAATCCAGGAGAAACAGTTCCGGCCGAGCGTGTCGCTGGGCATCGCGTTCTGAGCATGAGCATGGTGGAATCGCAGACGCCCGAATCGACCCAGCCCGAAGTGCCGCCGCCCAGGCGTAACCGCCGCCGCCTGTGGCGCTGGCTGGGTGGGTTTGTCGCCTTCGTGCTCCTCATCGTGCTGGCGCTGGCCGGCTGGCTGGTCTGGGCGGTGCATTCGCAGACGGGGACGGCGCAGCTGTGGTCGCTCGTCACGCGCTTCGGTCACGCCTATGTGTCGGGCAGGCTCGTCGGTGGCACGGCGCGCGAGGGCCTGTCGCTGCGCGACGTGCACGTGCGCGCGGGCAGCACGGAGGTGCGCATCGACCACGTCGAAGGCAAGTGGGCCATCACGCGCGGCCCCTGGCATGCACACTTTGGTTACCTCACCGCCGGCAATGTCGAGGTGATCCTGCACCCGACGCCGCCATCGCCGCCGAGTGGGCCGCCCGACTCGCTGGTGGTGCCGCTGGCGCTGGACGTGGACCGGCTCGCCGTGGACCGCCTGGCCATCCGCCAGGGGACGTCCACCACCGAGCTGAAGTCGATCGCCGGCAGCCTGCATTCCGACGGCACGCATCACAACGTGCTGCTTGACGGCATGCAGACACCTGCCGGCAAGCTGGCCGCGACGCTTCGCGTGACGGGCACTCGGCCGTATCCGTTGACGGGTGCGGCGACGCTTGCGACGCAGTTCGAGGCTGGCGGGCAGAAGCAGGATGCATCGGTGTCGGCGCAGTTGGCGGGGTCGTTGGAAGCGCTGCACATCGATGCGACGGGCAGCGGCGCCAAGATGACCGCACAGGCACAGATCGACGCCACGCCGTTTGCCGCGCTGCCGTTGTCGCGCGCCGTCGTGTCGGCCGACCACGTGAACCCGCGTGCGTTTGCGCCCGGCGCGCCGCAGGCCTCGCTGTCCGTGCATGCCGACCTGCGCCCCGACGAGAAATCGCCGGTGCTGACCGTGGCGGGCCCGATCCAGATCGACAATGCCCAGGCCGGCACGCTCGACAAGCAGAAGCTTCCGCTGCAATCGCTGCGCGCGCAGGTGCGCCTGAACGAAGACGCGCAGCAACTCACCGGCCTCGACGTACGGCTGTTGGGCGGCGCGCAGCTCACCGGGGGCGCCGACGTGAAGAAGGGCCACGGCGCGCTGCGGGTGGAAGTGCGCCAGCTCGATCTGCAGGCGCTGCACACGTCGCTGGAGAAGACCCGGCTCGCGGGCCCCATCACCGTCGATTTCGCGGGCGGCACGCAGCACGTGGCGCTGGATCTGGCGGGCGGCGACATGCGTGCGCAAGCGAAGGCCGTGCTGGACGCCGCGCAAGTGGCCGTGGAGAACGCGCAGGTCTCGCTTGGCCGCTCGCGGCTGACGCTGGCGGGCACGCTCAGGCACGACGACGCGCAGTCGTTCGCTTTCAAGGGCAAGTTGGCGGAGTTTGATCCGGCGCGGCTCGCCAAGGTGGCCAAGGGCCGCATCAACGCCGACCTCGACGCACACGGCACGCTGGCCGAGCCCATTGACGCGGCCATCAAGTTTGCCGTGCGCGACAGCGACTACGCCGGGCTGCCGATGACGGGCGACGGCAACCTCCACGTGCGCATAGCGGGCGAGTCGATGCGCCTGCTGCCGAGCGACGCAAGGCTCGACGTGGCCGGCAACAAGGCGAGCCTGCACGGCAGCTTCGGCGCCGCGGGGGACCGCCTGCGCGTGGATGTCGATGCACCGCAGCTGGCGCGGCTGCAGTTCGGCGTCAGTGGTTCGCTCGCCCTGTCCGCCGATGTGTCGGGCACCTTGAAGCGGCCGCAGGCGGATGCCACGTTCCGCGCGAGCCAGCTCGCCTATCAGGGCAACCGGATCGACGCTGCCAGAGGCCGCGCCCAGATCCGCGACGGCATCGACGGCCCGCTGCTGTTTGAGCTCGCCGCACAGCGCGTCACGGGGCCGAGCATTTCGTTGCGCGAGGTGCGCGCCACGCTGGACGGCACGCGCCGTGCGCACCGTTTCCACGCCGATGCCGATGGCAACGTGCGCAACCAGCCGTTCAAGTTCGCGCTCGCCGGCGACGGCGCACTGACGCCCGGCAAGGACGGCGACGGCTGGGACGGCACGATCTCCACGCTGTCGGCGCAGGGCGCGCCCAACCTCCAGTTGACTGCCCCGGTGCGCGTTTCCGTCGGGCCCGGCCGCCTGCTGGTCGGGCGCGCCGATCTGACACTGGAGCAGACGCCCATCCGAATCGATCGCGTCGAATCCGTCCAGGGCCACGTGCGCAGCGCCGGCCGCTTCGATGGACTACACGTGGCACGGGTGCTCGAGCTCGCGCGCACGTGGACGGGCCAGACGCCGCCCGTGCGCAGCGATCTCGTCATCGACGGACAGTGGGACGTCGACCTCGGCGCCACTGCGATCGGTACGGCGCACATCGCCCGGCGCAGCGGCGATCTGTCGATCAACGCCGGACGCGGCTTCACGCCGCTGGGCTTGACCGAGGCCACCATCGACGCGCGCGGCGAGGGCATGCGGCTCGCCGTGCGCGGCAACGTGCAGTCCACGCGTGTCGGCAACCTCTATCTCGATGCCGGCGTGGGGCTCATGCGCGACGGAGGGCCGGGCGCGCTGGCATTGATGGCGCCCACGTCGCCGCTGTCCGGCGGCTTGACGATCAGCCTGCCGCATCTGAAGGGCATCGGCGATCTGCTTGGGCCCGACGTGGCCACCGACGGCCAGCTCGCGGCCAGCCTGACCTTTGCCGGCACGGTCGGCGCGCCCAAAGTCAGCGGCTTCCTGACCGGGCAGGACGTCGAGGTGGCCTTGTATGACCAGGGCATCCGGCTGACGGGCGGCGTGCTGCGCGTGGCGCTCGACCAGAACGTGGTCGACCTGCAGGACGTGGTCTTCCACGGCGGCGAAGGCACGGTGCGCGCGCAGGGCCGCGTGCAGCTGGGCGAGGCCAACCCGAACCTCGCGGGGTCCATCGTGGCCGACAGGCTGCAGCTGTTTGCCGATCCAGATCGCACGCTGGTGCTGTCGGGCCAGGCGCGGATCACCAACGACAATGACCGCGTGGCCATTACCGGCAAGTTCAAGGTCGACCGCGGCCTGTTCGACCTGCCCAAGGACGGCGCACCGAGCCTCGGCGATGACGTGGTGATCGTCCGGCGCGCCGATGCCGCCCGCAACCAGGCCGAACGCGGCGTGAAGCGCGAGGAGAAGCCAGCCGGCCGCTTCAGCCCCGTGGTCGATGTTGACGTCGACTTTGGCGACAACTTCCGCTTCAAGGGCGCCGGCGCAGACCTGTCGCTCGGCGGACAGATGCACGTGCACAGCGAGCCGCTGGTGCCGCTGCGCGGGACGGGCACGATCTTCGTCCGACAGGGCAGCACGTACGAGGCGTTCGGCCGCAAGCTCGCGATCGAGCAGGGTGTGCTGAACTTCATCGGGCCGATCAACAACCCGTCGTTCAACATCATCGCGATGCGGCGCAACCAGGAGGTCGAGGCCGGCGTGCAGGTGACGGGCACCGTGCGCCAGCCGCGCGTGAAGCTCGTCTCCGAGCCCAACGTCCCGGACGAAGACAAACTGTCATGGCTGATGTTCGGCTATAGCGCGTCCAACGCGGGCCTGGGCCAGCAGCAGGCCATGTCCGGCGCGGCGCTCGGCCTGCTGGGCAACGTGGCCGGCAAGAACGTGGCGCGGCGCTTCGGGCTCGACGAATTCTCGATCGGGCCATCCACGTCGGGCCTGACCGACCCGCAGGTGGTGAGCTTGGGCAAGGCAATTTCGGAGCGCATCACCGTGGGCTATGAGCAGAGCCTGTCGACAGCGGACTCCATCGTCAAACTGACGTGGCAATTCTCGCGACGGTGGTCGGTCGTGGCGCGCGGCGGCACGATCAACGGTGCGTCGGTCCTGTTCAACAAGCGTTGGTAATCGGATAGCCCGGCTGCCAGAATGGCGACGGGTACAGGTTTCGAACGAGGAGTTCCATGTCGCATCTTCGTCAACTCGCACAAGTGGGAGTCACCATGGGCATTCTGGCTTCATTGCTGGGGTTGTTCGGCTGCGATCAGCAGAAGGTCGACCAGGCAGTGGATCGCGTCGGCGATGCCGCCAAGCGCGCGTGGCAATCGGCCAAGCCCGACAACCTGCTGTTCAAAGGCATCGTGGCCGGGCAATCCACCGAGGACGATGTCAGGGCCACCGCCGGCCAGCCCGAGACGATCTGGGAGAACGAAGGCGGCACGCGGCAACTGGAGTATCCGCGCGGTCCGGAAGGGACTTCAACGTGGATGGTGACGATCGGGCCTGACGGGCACGTGCAGAAGATCGAGCAGGTGTTGACCGCCGAGAATTTTGGACGCGTCCAGGTGGGGCAGAGCAAGGATGACATTCGCCGGATGCTGGGCAAGCCGGGGAAGGTGGAGGTGTTTAAGCTGAAGCAGGAAGAGGTTTGGGGGTATCGGTGGATGGAAAGCGCGACTGAACGGGCTTTCTTCAATGTGCACTTTGGGGTGGATGGGCGTGTTACGACGACTTCGCGGAGTGATGATCGGTTGAATGGGGGGTAGGGTTTTTGGCTCTGGTTTTTTTGTGGTGCATCCCTTGTTTCATCCCCTGGCGGGGCTGACTCACTTTCTTTGGTCTTGCCCAAAGAAAGTAAGCAAAGAAATGCGCGCCCGAGATGGCGAAAGACTCCTTGAATTTATGTCGCAGGGAGGGGAAGGGAAAAACTCGCTTCGCTCAGACAGTTTCCCTTCCTTTTTCCTCCCTGCAACAGAAATTCAAGGCGCCATCTAGGGCAGGAAAGTCAAAGGACAAAAGCCGAACCATCTGAGCGCCAGCCCAAACGACAAAGGCCAACCGCGCGATGGGTTGGCCTTTTTTCTTTTGACGTTGAGCCCTTGATGGCGCCTTGGATTTTTGTTGCGGGAAGGATAAAGAGGGGAGGCCTGTCTGAGCGCAGCGAGTTTGCCTCCCCTCCCTTCCCGCGACACAAATCCAAGGGGAAGTCGCCATCTCGGGCGCGCCTTTCTTTTGCTTACTTTTCTTTGGCAAGACAAAGAAAAGTGAGTCGGTCCCGGCAGGGAACGAAAGGGAGATGGACCACCAAGCCCAACTCCCCATCAAACCAAATCAACGCACCCGCATCCCCGGCACCGCCCCAGAATGCGGCTCAAGAATATAAAGCCCAGGCTGAGCCTTCTCATCAGCAGCCGAAGCCGCCAACACCATCCCTTCCGACATCCCGAACTTCATCTTGCGCGGTGCCAGGTTGGCGACCATCACGGTCAGCTTGCCCACGAGATCTTCCGGCGCATACGCCGACTGGATGCCCGAAAACACATTCCGCGTCTGTCCTTCACCCACATCCAGCGTCAGCTGCAGCAGCTTGTTCGATCCTTCCACGCGCTGGCAGGCGACGATCTTGGCGACACGCAGGTCGATCTTGGCGAAGTCGTCGATGGTGATGGTCTCGGCGATCGGCTCGATGGCGGCAGCACCGTTGGTGGCAGCAGCCGGGGCATCGGCGGTCGCCTGCAGGGACTGACGATTTGCCTCCACCAGCGCATCTACCTGCTTTTTGTCCACGCGCGTCATCAGGTGCGAATACGGCTGGATCGGCTTGGCCGACGACAGCTGCGAGTCAATCGCGTGCCAGGTCAGCGGCTCGATGTTCAGGAACGCTTCGATGCGTGCGACCGTGGCCGGCAGGACCGGCTTGAGGTAGATCGCGAGCAGGCGGAACGCTTCCAGCGCAACGGAGCACGTGGCGTGCAGCTTCTCGCGGTTCGCTTCGTCCTTGGCCAGATCCCACGGTTTTTCGGTGTCGACGAAGGCGTTGACGGCGTCGGCCAGTTCCATCACGGCACGCAGCGCCTTGCTGTACTCGCGCTTTTCGTACAGATCGGCAATCTGCGGGGCGGCTTCGCGCAGTTGCACCATGAGCGGATGGCCCAGCGCGGCATCGCTCACGCGGCCCTCGAAGCGCTTGACGAGGAAGCCCGCCGAGCGGCTGGCGATGTTGACGAACTTGCCGACCAGATCGCTGTTCACCCGGGCGATGAAATCGTCCAGGTTCAGGTCCAGGTCTTCCATCGTCGCGTTCAGCTTGGCGGCAAAGTAGTAGCGCAGCCATTCCGGATTCAGGCCGGTGTCGATGTAGCTCTGCGCGGTGATGAACGTGCCGCGCGACTTGCTCATCTTGGCACCGTCCACGGTCAGGAAGCCGTGCGCGAACACGTTGGTCGGCGTGCGGTGGCCCGAGAACTTGAGCATGGCCGGCCAGAACAGCGTGTGGAAGTACAGGATGTCCTTGCCGATGAAGTGGTATTGCTCGGTGGTGGAGTGCTCGTTGATCCACGATTCGAAATCGAGGCCGAGCTTGCCGCACAGGTTCTTGAAACTGGCGTAGTAGCCGACCGGTGCGTCCAGCCACACGTAGAAATACTTGCCGGGCGCGCCGGGAATCTCGAAGCCGAAGTACGGGGCATCGCGCGAGATGTCCCAGTCCGACAGCTTGGCTTCGCCATCGTCGCCGAGCCACTCGCGCATCTTGTTGGTCGCTTCCGGCTGGGCCAGGTCGGCCACCCATTCGCGCAGGAACGTCTCGCAGCGCGGGTCGGAGAGCTTGAAGAAGTAATGTTCCGACGACTTGCGCACCGGCGTCGCGCCCGATACCACGGAATACGGGTTCTTCAGGTCGGTCGGCTGGTACGTCGCGCCGCAGACTTCACACGAATCACCGTATTGGTCCTTCGCGCCGCACTTGGGGCACTCGCCCTTGATGAAGCGATCCGGCAGGAACATCTCCTTGACGGGGTCGTAGAACTGCTCGACCTCGCGCACGTCGATCAGGCCGTTTTCCTTGAGCTGCAGGTAGATGCGTTCGGACAACGCCTTGTTCTCGTCCGAGTCGGTGCTGTAGTAGTTGTCGAAAGAGATCAGGAAGTTGTCGAAATCGCGCTTGTGCTCCGCCCATACGCGCTCGATCAGCTGGCGCGGGGTCAGGCCTTCCTTCTCGGCGCGCAGCATGACGGGCGTGCCGTGCGTGTCGTCCGCGCCCACGTAGTAGGTCTCATGGCCGCGCATGCGCTGGAAGCGCACCCAGATGTCGGTCTGGATGTACTCGACGAGGTGGCCGATGTGGATCGGCCCGTTGGCATAGGGCAGGGCGGAAGTGACGAGGATGCGACGTTCGGACATGGGCAGGCCAGAAGAGTGCAGGCGGGCCGCAAACTGAGCGCGGCGCGCGGAGAAACGCATATTTTAGCGCGCCCGGGCCGCGCGAGCCCGCCACGGGTGAATACCGCCGATCTGCACGCCGGACCTGCGGCAGGACGCCGCATTCTGCGCAAGCCAAAAAAAAGCGCCGGTCTGAGCCGGCGCAGCTTTCCACAACGGAAAAGGAGGAGAAATCAGGTGCCGCCCGGGAGGTCAGCCACGCATCGCGAGCCAGCAACGTGTGGCAAGCGGCACCCGTTCTCTATGACTGGTCACCCTTGGATTGGTTTCAAATAAATTTCGACGCGGCGGTTTTGTGCGCGGCCGGCCTCGGTGGCGTTGTCTGCAACGGGCTGCGTCTGGCCGCGGCCTTCCGCGTTCAGGCGGTTGCGGGCGACACCGCGGTCAGTCAGGTAGCTGGCCACGCTCTGGGCGCGCTTTTGCGACAGCGTCATGTTGTAGTTCGGGTTGCCCGTGCTGTCGGTGTGGCCGACCACGGTGGCAGCCAGTTCCGGATGCTGCGTGAGCGTCTGTGCCACGCTATCCAGCGCGCCGCGGAACGAGGGCTTGATCACCGCGCTGTCGGTATCGAACGACACCTGGCTCGGGATGTTCAGCTTGAGCGACCCGTCGGGCTGTTCGGAAATTTGCGTGCCCGTGCCAGCGGTGTCACCGGCCAGCTTCGATTTGATCGCACCCCAGTTGTAGCCCACGGCCGCACCGGTTGCCGCGCCCAGCGCACCGCCGATGGCCGCGCCACGGCCATTGCCGACCAGCGCACCGATGCCGGCACCCACGGCCGCGCCGACCCCCGTGCCCACGGCGGTCTGGTTCTGCTGCTCGGTGGCGCAGCCCGCTGCCAGCAAGGCGACGAGCGAAACGGAAATAAGCTTGGCTTTCATGATTTCTCCTACGAGGTAACGGGATCGGTTCTTGTTGAGTCTGCCGATAGCCGGCGTGCCGAAGGGTTTTGGGGGGAATCGGACGAATGTTGCGCCGGCAAAATACAATAGCAAACCAGCACGTAGAGTGGCGAGTGCATTGCAAAGTTCATGTGACGCCCCTGTTGGACCGTCCCCCATTCGCATTAGATTCGTGGAGCAAATGTTGAGCGTAACCATCGAACAGATCACCGAAGCCTTGCGCGGCGTGGTCGATCCCAATACCCAGCGCGACCTGGTGTCGTCGAAATCGGTGCGCAACATCCGGGTCGATGGCGGCGAGGTGTCGCTCGACGTCGAACTCGGCTACCCGGCCAAGAGCCAGTTCGATGCGATCCGCAAGCTGGTGATCGGCGCGCTGCGCCAGGTGCAAGGTGTCGAGAATGTGAGCGTGCAGGTCTCGATGAAGATCGTCGCGCACGCGGTGCAGCGCGGTGTGAACCTGCTGCCGAACGTGAAGAACATCATCGCCGTGGCGTCGGGCAAGGGTGGCGTGGGCAAGTCGACCACCGCCGTGAACCTGGCGCTCGCACTGGCCGCTGAAGGCGCCAGCGTCGGCATTCTCGATGCCGACATCTATGGCCCGAGCCAGCCGATGATGCTCGGCATCCACGGCCAGCCGGAGTCGGCCGACGGCAAGACGATGGAGCCGATGGAGGGCCACGGCCTGCAGGCCAATTCGATCGGTTTCCTGATCGAGCAGGACAACCCGATGGTGTGGCGCGGCCCGATGGTGACCTCGGCGCTGGAGCAACTGCTCAAGCAGACGAACTGGCGCGACCTCGATTACCTCATCGTCGACATGCCGCCGGGCACGGGCGACATCCAGCTCACGCTGTCGCAGAAGGTGCCCGTGACGGGCGCGGTGATCGTCACCACGCCGCAGGACATCGCGCTGCTCGACGCCAAGAAGGGCCTGAAGATGTTCGAGAAGGTGGGGATTCCCATCATTGGCGTGGTCGAGAACATGGCGGTCTACTGCTGCCCGAACTGCGGCCACATCGAACACATTTTCGGTGCCGGCGGCGGCGAGAAGATGTGCGCGCAGTACGGCGTGCCGTTCCTGGGCAGCCTGCCGTTGAATCTGTCCATCCGCGAGCAGGCCGATTCGGGCCGGCCCACCGTGGTGGCCGACCCGGACGGCGCGATCGCCGGCGTGTACAAGCAGATCGCGCGTCGCGTCGCCATTGCCGTGGCCGAGAAGGCGAAAGACATGACGAGCAAGTTCCCGTCGATCGTCGTGCAGAACACATAAGCCATGGAACCGCGCGAGCCCTCGACCGAGCGCCCCTCCGTGCGGGTCGCGGTGGTGCTGTGCCGCCGTCCTACGGCCAACCGCTGGCAGCCGTTCCAGTGGCGGCTCGAGGCCGTGGTGCCGGATCTTGGCGAATACGGCACCGAGCCGCGCTGCCTTGATCGCACCGAGACCGAAGAGCGCTGGCTGACCCCTGGCTTTACCGTCACGCTGTTCCGCGACGAGGCCGAGGGCTACTACCTGAACGTGACGTCGGCCGCTCCATGCTGGTTTGTGCTGTGGCGCCTTGGCGAAGCCGGGACGGCCGATGAAGGACGTGCGGTTCCGCATACCGTCTCCCTCAGCTACAACGAGGCGGGCCGCTGGCTCGACGGCGGCGAGACGGTCGAGAACGCGCCGCTCGATGCCGCTGCGCTCGCGTGGCTGGAGGCTTACGTGGCCGAGAACTACCGGCCCGAGCCGAAAAAACGGCGCCGGCCGGAATCGTTCCTGCGGCCGGAAGATCGCGCCAAGTATTGATCGAGCGACATTGCCGTGAGCGACGAATCCTTCCTTTCACGCTGGTCGCGTCGCAAGGCCGCGCAGCGCCGTGGCACGCCCGAACCAGAGGCACCACCGCGTGCCGAGGTCGTGCGTCCACCGCAGCCAGAGTCGGCGCCTGCGCCTGCTGAACCGGCACCCGACGCACCGCCGCCGCTCACGCTGGAAGACGCGGCCAAGCTCACGCCCGCCGACGACTTTGCCCCATTCGTCGCGCGCGGCGTCGACGAGGCCGTCAAGCGTGCCGCCCTGAAGAAGCTCTTCGCCGATCCGCATTTCAACGTGATGGACGGGCTCGATACGTATATCGACGACTACTCCCAGCCCGACCCGATTCCGCCCGACATGCTGCGTGAACTGCGCCACACCGTAGAGCTGCGGCTGTTCGATCCGCTGGACGAGGAGGTTCCGCCGCCGGTGGCCGCGGAACCGGTATCCCAGGCAACGCCAGCCGTGACGGAGGAAACGCGCGCACAATCGCCCGCGCCGCCGGCGCAGGACGGCTCCGCCCAGGCAACCCCGCATGGCGAGGCCAGGCCGCCGTCCGTAGAATAAGAAAGAGGTCCGCGCGGCAGCCACCGCCCGGCCATGTCCCCACAGCCCGCGCGGCAGACGCGGGCGTTCACGCACACATCCATGCCTACGCTGGTCTGCAGTTGCAATCACACCATGCCGCTCGATGCCGGGGCGGTGAGCGACGCCCTGCGCGCCGCCGACACGCCCATCGATGCGCCTGGCCAGACACACCACCTGCTGTGCCGCCGCGAAATCGGCGCTTTCACGCAGGCGCTCGGCAGCGCGGAGGACGTGATCGTCGCGTGCACGCAAGAGCAGGCGCTGTTTGCTGAAGTGGCCGCGCAGCAGGAAGGCGTGGTCGCGCCGATCCGCTTCGTCAATGTGCGGGAGACGGGCGGCTGGTCGGCGGGCGCCAGGCGGGACCGGCGCGGCTTTCACGCAAAGACGGCCGCACTGCTGGCCGTGGCGGGTCTGCCCGCCCCGGACCCGGTGCCGGTGGTGGACTACCGCTCCGATGGCAACCTGCTGATTGTCGGTCCGGCCGAGCGCGTGATGCCGTGGGCCGAACGCCTGGCCGATCAGTTGAGCGTGACGGTGCTGGCCACAGGCCGAGATCGCACCGCCGGGCCGCTGTCGGTGTCGATGGAACGCCGCTGGCCGGTCCACGCTGGCGAACTGGTGGCGGTCAAAGGCTGGCTGGGCGCGTTCGACGTGCAATGGCGCAACCGCAATCCGATCGACCTCGACCGCTGCACGCGCTGCAACGCCTGCATCGATGCATGCCCCGAAGACGCCATCGACGCGCTCTACCAGATCGACCTGGACCGCTGCCGCGATCACCGCGCCTGCGTGAATGCGTGCGGTGACGCAATGGCCATCGACTTTGGCCGTGCGCAGGCGCCGCAAACGCTATCCGGCCAGTTCGACCTTGTCTTCGATCTGAACGACGCACCCGCCTTCACGCAGCACCAGCCGCCACAAGGCTATTTCCATGCCGGTGCGGACGCCGGGAAGCAGTTGAGCGCCTCGTTGGCGCTGCTGCAGATGGTGGGTGAATTCGAGAAGCCGAAGTTCTTCCAGTACAAGGAATCCATCTGCGCGCACGGACGCAACGGGCAGGTGGGCTGCGATGCGTGTGTGCAGGTGTGTTCAGCGTCGGCCATCTCGTCGCAGTGGAAGGACGGGCGTGGCAGCGTGCAGGTCACGCCCAACCTGTGCGTGGGCTGCGGCGCCTGTACGACGGCATGCCCGACCGGCGCGATGACCTATGCCTACCCGAGCGCGCCGTATCAGGGGCGCAAGCTCAAGACGCTGCTGAATGCGTATGCATCGGCAGGTGGGCGTGATGCCGTGGTTCTGCTCCACAACGGCGAGCGCGGCCGCGCGCTCGTCCAACACGTCGGGCGCGCCGCGCGCATCGGCAAGGCGCAGGGCCTGCCGGTGAACGTGCTGCCGGTCGAAGTCTTCCATGCGGCGTCGACCGGGCTCGAGCTGTGGTTCACGGCCCTGGCCTACGGCGCCGCACGCGTCGTCATCCTGCTCACCGAGGACGACGCGCCGCAGTACCGGGCGATGCTGGCCGAACAGGTGGCCGTGGCGCAAGCCGTGCTGCAGGGGCTGGGCGAGCCGGCCGATGGGTCGCCCGTCGTGCTGATCGACGTGACCGATGCCGCCGCGCTCGACGCGCGCCTGAACGCCGCGGACGTGTCGGGCCCGCTGCGAGGCTTCCGCCGCGACATGCCGGCCGCCACCTTCGCCGTGGCCGCCGCCAAGCGCGAGACGCTCGACTTCGCGCTGGACCACCTGGCACGTCACGCCAAGGCTACCGAGGCGATCATCCCGCTTCCCGCCAGAGCGCCGTTTGGCGCCGTCACCGTCGACCGGGAAAGCTGCACGCTGTGCATGGCGTGCGTGGGCGCATGCCCCTCGCAGGCGTTGCGCGATACCGCGGAGCGCCCGGTGCTCGCCATGATCGAGCGCAACTGCGTTCAGTGCGGCCTGTGCGAGACCACCTGCCCCGAAGATGCCATCGCGCTGGTGCCGCGCCTGAACCTGACCGCGCAGGCCCGCCAAGCCGTCACGCTGAACGAGACGCAGCCGTTCCACTGCATCCGCTGCAGCAAGCCGTTCGGCACCGCGCAGATGGTGGCGACCATGCTGGCCAAGCTCGGCGCGCATCCCGCCTTTTCGGGCGCGGCTGCCGAACGCCTCAAGATGTGCGGCGACTGCCGCGTGATCGACATGATGGAGCGCGGCGAACGCCCGGGCGCCACGCATTGAAGACTCCGTTCCCGATTCCATGACCGACGCCCAGCCCCTGCAATTCCAGCTCGCCGCCACGCCCCCCGACAGCGCCGAGGACCTGGCCCGTGCCGACCTGTACGGCTTGCTCGCGACGCTGTTCTTTCGCGCGCCCGATGCCGATTTGCTGCAGCGCATCGCCGCCGCGCCGCTGGACCCGGTGGACGACGGCAGCGCCGATCCGGCCGATGCCGAAGCCGCCGCCGGCAGCGCCCTGAGCCAGGCCTGGCGCCGCCTTGTCACGCGTGCCGGCAAGACTGGCGCCGCGCAGGCGGACGACGAGTACACCGACCTCTTCATCGGCGTCGGCAAGCCCGAAGTCTTTCTGTACGGCTCGTACTACCAGGCCGGCTTTCTCAACGAAAAGCCGCTCGTGGTGCTGCGCGACGACCTGCGCCGCTATGGCCTGGAGCGCGCCGAGGGCATCACCGAGACCGAAGACCACATTGCCACGCTGTGCGAGGTCATGCGTTACCTGATCGCGGGGGACGATGCGAAGCTCGGCCGCATTGAAGAGCAGCGCGCCTTCTTCCAGCGTCATCTGGCACCGTGGGTGGACACCGCGTGCGATGCTGTGTTGCAGCATCCGCGTGCGGGGTTTTATGCCGATGTCGCAGGTTTGGCGAAAGCGTTTTTTGATGTGGAACGGCTCGCGCTCGAACTCGCGTGACCGTGGTCCGCATCGTTGCCTAGAAAATAAGCACAACACGAAGACTTGCGCCCTGTGAGCATCCCGGCGGGGTGGGACAACGCTTGCCGATTGAAAAAATTCATCGGCAAATCGTCAGGAAAATCCCGAGTTGAGCGGTACTGAGCATGGTTTTCTGGTGCCGTTACTTCTAGAATGTGTCGGATATTTCCTATTACATTCGGTCATCGGTCCGGCAAAGCCGGGGAGCTTCGACATGCCAACCGTCCCTCACGCCCATGCTCAAGCGGATTCCCTTGATTCCGCACCTACGCGCCGCCGCTTCCTGATGGGCGCCGCCGTGGCTGCTGCGGCCGCCGGCACGGCCGCCACGGCAGGTCACCTGGCCCAGCAGGCCAGCGCCGGCTCCGCGCGGCCGGCCCAGCCCGCCGACGACGGCACCACGGGCTACCGTCTGACCGAACACATCCGCAAGTACTACAAGACGACCTGGATCTGACGCGCCGCGTTCGCGCGCCCGTTTCCATGTCGCAGACCCCACATCTTCAGGTGACCCCATGCTTCTGACCCGCAAACCGGCGGTACAGGACACCAAAGCCGCCCCGGCACGCCGCTCGGGCACAACCTCGCTCACGGGCAGCCTGGCCCGCAGCCTGGCCGGCGCGCTGCCGACCATGGACCGCCGCACGTTCCTCAAGCGCTCCGGCATTGGCGTGGGCGCGGGGCTGGCCGCCACGCAGCTTTCGCTCGTGAAGAAGTCGGTGGTGGGCGAGGCGCAGGCGGCCGAGGGCAAGGGGGACATCGTGGTGCGCCGTACCGTGTGCTCGCACTGCTCGGTCGGGTGCGCCGTCGATGCCGTCGTGCAAAACGGTGTGTGGGTGCGCCAGGAGCCGGTGTTCGATTCGCCGATCAACATGGGCGCGCACTGCGCCAAGGGTGCCGCGCTGCGCGAACACGGCCACGGCGAATACCGCCTCAAGACGCCGATGAAGCTCGTTGACGGCCGCTACCAGCGCATCAGCTGGGAGCAGGCGCTCAACGAGATCGTCGCCAAGATGAAGACCATCCGCGAGGAAACCGGCCCGGATTCGTTCTTCTTTGTTGGCTCATCCAAGCACAGCAACGAGCAGGCGTACCTGCTGCGCAAGTGGGTGTCGTTCTTCGGCACCAACAACTGCGACCACCAGGCGCGCATCTGTCACAGCACCACGGTGGCGGGCGTCGCCAACACGTGGGGCTATGGCGCGATGACCAATTCGTACAACGACATGCAGAACGCCAAGTGCGCGCTGTACATCGGCTCGAACGCGGCCGAGGCGCACCCGGTGTCGATGCTGCATCTGCTGCATGCCAAGGAGAACGGCTGCAAGGTCATCGTGGTCGACCCGCGCTACACCCGCACGGCGGCCAAGTCCGATGAATACGTCCGCATCCGTTCGGGCACCGACATCGCGTTCCTGTTCGGGGTGCTGTACCACATCTTCAAAAACGGCTGGGAAGACAAGCAGTACATCCACGACCGCGTCTACGGCATGGACAAGGTGCGCGAGGAAGTGCTCGCCAAATGGACGCCGGACAAGGTCGAGGAAGTGTGCGGCGTGCCGGAGGCGCAGGTGCACAAGGTCGCCGAGATGATGGCGATGAACCGCCCGAGCACACTCGTGTGGTGCATGGGCCAGACGCAGCACACCATCGGCAACGCCATCGTGCGTGCGTCGTGCATCGTGCAGCTGGCGCTGGGCAACATCGGCAAGTCGGGCGGCGGGGCCAACATCTTCCGCGGGCACGACAACGTGCAGGGCGCGACCGACGTCGGCCCGAACCCCGATTCGCTGCCGGGCTACTACGGTCTGGCCGCCGGGGCGTGGAAGCACTTCGCGGCCGTGTGGGGCGTCGATTACGACTGGATCAAGGGCCGCTTCGCCTCGCAGGCCATGATGGAAAAGTCCGGCACGACGGTCTCGCGCTGGGCCGACGCAGTGCTCGAGAAGAACGACCTGATCGACCAGGACAACAACGTCCGCGCCGTCTTCTATTGGGGCCATGCACCCAACTCGCAGACGCGCGGCATGGACATGAAGCGCGCGCTCGACAAGCTGGACTTGCTGGTGGTGGTGGATCCGTATCCGTCGGCCACGGCGGCGATGGCCAACATGCCCTCGGCCGACGGCACGCCACCGAACCCGAACCGCGCGGTCTATCTGTTGCCGGCTGCCACGCAGTTCGAAACGTCGGGTTCATGCACGGCGTCGAACCGCTCGCTGCAGTGGCGCGAGAAGGTCATCGAGCCGCTGTTTGAGTCGCAGCCCGACCACGTCATCATGCAGGCGTTTGCCGACCGCCTGGGTTTCGGCAAGGAGCTGTCGAAGAACTACAAGATCAGCGAATACAAGCGCGCCGGCATGACATGGCGCGAGCCCGAGATCGAATCGATCCTGCGCGAGATCAATCGCGGCAACTGGACGATCGGCTACACCGGTCAGTCGCCGGAACGCCTGAAGGCGCACATGCGCAACATGCACCTGTTTGACGTGCGCACCCTGCGCTGCAAGGGCGGCAAGGATCCGCAAACCGGCTACGACCTCACCGGGGATTACTTCGGCCTGCCGTGGCCGTGCTACGGCACGCCGGAACTGAAGCATCCGGGCTCGCCCAACCTGTACGACACCAGCAGGCACGTGATGGACGGCGGCGGCAACTTCCGCGCCAACTTCGGCGTGGAGCGCGACGGCGTCAACCTCCTGGCCGAAGACGGCTCGTGCTCGCTGGGCGCCGAGCTCACCACGGGCTACCCCGAATTCGACCACGTCTTCCTCAAGAAACTCGGCTGGTGGGATGACCTGACCGACGCCGAAAAGAAGGCCGCCGAAGGCAAGAACTGGAAGACCGATCTGTCCGGCGGCATCCAGCGCGTGGCGATGAAGCACGGCTGCCATCCGTTTGGCAACGCCAAGGCGCGCGCCGTCGTGTGGAACTTCCCCGACGGCATTCCGCAGCATCGGGAGCCGCTGTATTCCACGCGGCCCGACATGGTCGCCAAGTACCCGACGCACGACGACAAGAAGGCGTTCTGGCGCCTGCCGACGCTGTACAAGACGGTGCAGCAGCGCAATATCGAAAACAAGGTCTACGAGAAATTCCCGATCATCCTCACGTCCGGCCGTCTGGTCGAATACGAGGGCGGGGGTGAAGAGACGCGCTCGAACCCGTGGCTGGCTGAGCTGCAGCAGGAGAACTTTGTCGAGATCAACCCGAAGGCCGCGGCCGACCGGGGCATCCGCCACAACGACTTCGTCTGGGTCAAGACGCCGACCGGCGCCCAGATCAAGGTGCGCGCGCTGGTGACGGAGCGCGTGGGCGTGGACCACGCCTTCATCCCGTTCCACTTCTCGGGCTGGTGGCAGGGCAAGGATCTGCTCGGCTATTACCCGGAAGGCGCTCACCCGATCGTGCGCGGCGAGGCCGTCAACACAGCCACCACCTACGGCTACGACTCGGTGACGATGATGCAGGAAACGAAAACGACGGTCTGCCAGATCGAGCGTTTCGCATAACGGGGAGCGATCATGGCACGCATGAAATTCATCTGTGACAGCGAGCGCTGCATCGAATGCAACGCCTGCGCCACGGCCTGCAAGAACGAACACGAAGTGCCCTGGGGCGTGAACCGGCGCCGCGTGGTCACGATCAACGACGGCATGATCGGCGCGGAGAAATCCATCTCCGTGGCGTGCATGCATTGCTCCGATGCGCCGTGCATGGCGGTCTGCCCGGTGGACTGCTTCTACCGCACCGAAGACGGCGTGGTGCTGCACGACAAGGACGTCTGCATCGGCTGCGGCTACTGCTCGTATGCGTGCCCGTTCGGTGCGCCGCAGTTCCCGAGCCAGGGCACGTTTGGCGTGCGCGGCAAGATGGACAAGTGCACGTTCTGCGCGGGCGGCCCCGAGAAGAACGGCAGCGAGGAAGAGTTCGAAAAGTACGGCCGCAACCGCCTGGCCGAAGGCAAGCTGCCGCTGTGCGCGGAAATGTGCTCGACCAAGGCGCTGCTCGGCGGCGATGGCGATGTCATTTCCGACATCCTGCGTAACCGTGTCATGAAACGCGGGAAGGGCGCGGAGTTGTTCGGATGGGGCACGGCCTACGGCGGCACGCAGGGTAAGGGCGGTCAGGCGGCACCGGCGGGCCAGCCTGCGCCCGCTGCACCGGCTTCCACGCCAGGAGCCCAATCATGAGCCCGCGCGTCAAGATGCCTTCGCGACCGACGGGGCTGCTGATCGCGCTCGGCGCGGTGCTGCTGCTCGGCGCTTGCGGCGAGCGCTCGCAAACCGCCCTTGCATCGCACCGCAAGGACGACGCTCCCGCCTACAAGGGCGCGCAGGACGATCCGTTTGTGGCCAAAGGCTGGACGCCCGGTGACCGCACGAGCTGGGTGAACCAGATCCGCGCGCGCGGCCAGTACCAGAACGAGTACAACAAGACGCCATGACGCGCGCAAGCGGAGGTCTGTCCATGGGTACGTCCTGGAAACACCTTGTGATGGCGGTGCTGTTGGGGGGAGCTGCCACGCTGGCGGTTGCGCAGCAAGCGGCCAGCGGGCCGGCAGCGAACGCGCAACCCCTCAATCCGGCCGTGCAGCCGGCGCAGCCGTTTTCCAACATCGTTTCGGAGAACGTCTTTGACGTGCAGAAGCGTGATCTCGCCAAGGAAGCGCAGGACCAGGCCGCGCGACGCACGACGCAGCCCGGCAACAATGCGCCCGTCTGGCGCGAGGTGAATTCGGACCAGGCGCACTACGCCAGCATCCCCGGGCTCGAGGCCGGCGTGCTGATCCAGCGCACGGGCCAGAAATGGCGTCTGTTCCGCAACGGCGTCATCACCGTGTGGGGCGGCTGGCTGCTGGTGCTGGTGCCGCTGGCCATCCTGGGCTTCTTCCTGTGGAAGGGGACGATCCGCCTGAAGGAAGCGCCCACCGGCCGCAAGATCGAACGTTTCACGCCCACCGAACGCTACGTCCACTGGACGATGGCGATCTCGTTCGTCACGCTCGGCGTGTCTGGCATCGTCATGCTGTGGGGCAAGCACTTCCTGCTGCCGGTCCTGGGGCACCAGCTGTTCGGCTGGCTGACGTATGTGCTGAAGAACCTGCACAACCTGGTCGGGCCGTTGTTTACGGTCAGCATCGCCGTTGCCTTCGTGATGTGGGTCCGCGACAACCTCCCGCGCCGCGGCGACCTCAAATGGCTGCTGAGCCTGGGCGGCATGTTTGCCGGCGACCACGGGGCCGAAGTCCCGTCGCATCGCTTCAATGCGGGCGAGAAGCTCTGGTTCTGGGGCGGCCTGGTCGTATTCGGGTTGATTCTCTCGGCGTCGGGCTGGGTGCTCGATCGCATCGTCCCGGGCGTCGACTATTACCGCAGCACCATGCAACTCGCCGAGATCATCCACGCCATTGCGGCGGTGGGCATGATGTGCATGTCGCTGGGCCATATCTACCTCGGCACGATCGGCATGGAAGGCGCCTACCGGGCCATGCGCGACGGCTATGTCGACGAGGCCTGGGCCAAGGAGCACCACGAGCTCTGGTACGACGACATCAAGGCCGGCAAGATTGCCGCGCAGCGCTCGCAGCCGCCCGCTCCCCCGGCGGCGGAGCATCCCGTCAAATCCTGACGCCATCGATTCAAGGAGCTTCACCATGCATGCATCCGCGATGACGCGCGCCGCACGTATGGCCGTCGCGGCCAGCCTGCTGAGTCTCGCGAGCGGGCTGGCTTTCGCAAAACTGCCGGCCCTGACAGAAGAGCAACAGGCACAGGCCGCGCTGGCCAAGGCCAAGGCAGCGTGGACCGACAAGGTGGCTGCATTCCAGACTTGCAAGGCGCAAGACAAGGTGGCGGCGGCGTATCGGGCCAGCGGCAAGGGCGCGCTTACGCAGCCGGGCACGCCGTGTGCGGATCCGGGGCCGTTCGTGGCGCCTGCGCCGGCCGCGCCGGCGCCCGCTGCAAAAGGCTGATCGGCTGCCGATGTTGCGGGTTCATCATCCGGCAGTACAATCGTCTGCTCGCAAGTGAACCCTGACTGGAGGTGACACATGAAGCAACTCGCGATTGGACTTGCCGTGCTGGGCCTGATGGCTGGCTGTGCATCGAATACCGGCTCGACAGCCAGGACGGCTGACTCGGCCATGGCCGCTTCGGCCGTGCTGGCGCCCAAGAGCGGCAGCACCGTGCAAGGCAGCGTGAAGCTGGTGCAACAAGGCGACAATCGGGTTGCCATGGCCGTGGACATTTCGGGCCTGCCGGCCAACGGCATGTTCGGTTTCCATGTGCACGAGAAGGGCGATTGCTCGTCGCCGGACGGCAACAGCGCCGGCGGCCACTTCAATCCGACCGGCCAGCAGCATGGCGATCCGCGCAGCGGCGCGCACCATGCCGGCGACATCCCGATGCTCCAATCCGACGCCAACGGCAAGGCCGTCGGCTCGATCGTCCTCTCCGGCGTGACGCTGACCCCGGGACCGACCAGCCTCGTTGGCCATGCGCTGATCGTGCATGCCGGCAAGGATGACTACAAGACCCAGCCCACCGGCAATTCCGGCGGGCGCATCGCCTGCGGCGTGATCGTGGCGAACTGATCGCCGGAGCACGTGCCCATCTGCGGATGGGCATTGCCTGCATGCCAATGCGCACGCCTGCCGTGCGCATTTTTGTTTGAAACCCGATTCGATGCCGCTGCGCCCTTACCTGACCAACGCTTCTGTTCCGCTGCTCGATGAGGTCGACGTCGTCGACGAGCTCGGCCGTACGCGCACCGTCCACATTCCCGGCGAGCGGCCACTCACCGTCTACCTCGACAAGCGCGAACTCGTGACGTTGATGACGCTCGGCGCCGCCCCCGAGGCGCTGGTGCTCGGCTACCTGCGCAACCAGCGCCTCATCGGAAGCATTGAGGACATCGCCTCGGTGCAGGTCGACTGGGAGACCGAATCCGCGGCGGTCACCACGCGCGCCGGCATTGCAGACCTGGACGAAAAGACCGCGCGCCGCACTGTCACGACCGGCTGCGGGCAGGGCACGGTGTTCGGCTCGCTGATGGACGAAGTGGACGCCATCCACCTGCGGCCCGACGCGCGCATGACGCAGACAACGCTGTACCGCGTGGTCGATACCATCCGCCTGCAGCAGTCGATCTACAAGCAGGCGGGCTCCGTGCATGGCTGCGCGCTGTTCGATGCGCGCGGCGAGCTGCTCGTCTTTATTGAAGACGTGGGCCGCCACAATGCCGTGGACGCGATTGCCGGCCGCATGTGGCTCGACGGCATGGAAGGCGGCGACAAGATCTTCTACACCACCGGGCGCCTGACCTCCGAAATGGTCATCAAGGGCGCGCAGATGGGCATCCCGTTCCTGCTGTCGCGCTCGGGTGTCACACAGATGGGCTACCAGATGGCACAGCGGGTGAACCTCACGCTGTTTGCGCGATGCACCGGCCGGCATTTTCTGCTCTATACCGGACCGGAGCGCTTTGTGGCCGAACCGGAGATGGCCGGGGTGGTCGGCGCGCGCGGCCAACTGCCGCAGCCCGTGAATTCCAGCGGGTAAGCCCTGCGCAAGCCATCGCCCGGCCCGGGGTTTTCCGTCACAGGTTTGGGAGTACAATCCGCGTTCCAAAGCGGACCGGGCATCGACCTTGCGACCCGGCGTGACCAAATGGGGACAGTTTTCGCACCGCGAAGGCTGCCCCCATTTGTTCATCCAAGGTATCTGGACGCTCCATGAGCATCAAATCCGACAAATGGATCCGCCGCATGGCCGAGCAGCACGGCATGATCGAGCCGTTCGAGCCCGGTCAGGTGCGCGAGGCAGACGGCCGGCGCATCGTCTCGTACGGCACGTCGAGCTACGGCTACGACATCCGCTGCGCCGACGAATTCAAGATCTTCACCAACATCAACAGCACCATCGTCGATCCGAAGAACTTCGACGAGAAGTCGTTTGTCGACTTCAAGGGCGATGTGTGCATCATCCCGCCGAACTCCTTCGCACTCGCTCGCACGGTCGAGTACTTCCGCATCCCGCGCACGGTGCTGACGGTGTGTCTGGGCAAGAGCACGTACGCGCGTTGCGGGATCATCGTCAACGTGACGCCGTTCGAACCCGAATGGGAAGGCTACGTGACGCTGGAGTTCTCGAACACGACGCCCCTGCCCGCCAAGATCTACGCCGGCGAGGGCTGCGCGCAGGTGCTGTTCTTCGAGAGCGACGAGGAATGCGAAACCTCGTACAAGGACCGCGGTGGAAAATACCAGGGCCAGCACGGCGTGACGCTTCCCAAGACCTAGTTTTCTCTCCGTTTCCGACCTACGGAGCGGTGCCTTTCTGCATTAAGGAACCACGATGAAATTCCGCTTTCCCGTCATCATCATCGACGAGGACTTCCGCTCCGAGAACGTCTCCGGGTCGGGCATTCGCGCGCTGGCCCAGGCCATCGAGCAGGAAGGGATGGAGGTCACGGGCCTCACCAGCTACGGTGACCTGACGTCGTTTGCACAACAGTCGAGCCGCGCGTCGACCTTCATCGTCTCGATCGACGACGACGAGTTCATCAACCCGGACAGCGACAAGCCGGAGCCGGAAGCGGTCGAGAACCTGCGCGCCTTCGTGGCCGAAGTGCGCCGCCGCAATGCCGACATCCCGATCTTCCTGTACGGCGAGACGCGCACCTCGCGCCACCTGCCCAACGATGTCCTGCGCGAGCTGCACGGCTTCATCCACATGTTCGAGGACACGCCGGAGTTCGTGGCCCGGCACATCATCCGCGAAGCGCGCAACTATCTCGATTCACTGCCGCCGCCGTTCTTCAAGGCGCTGATCGACTACGCGCAGGACAGCTCGTATTCGTGGCACTGCCCGGGGCACTCGGGTGGCGTGGCGTTCCTCAAGAGCCCCGTCGGCCAGGTGTTCCACCAGTTCTTCGGCGAGAACATGCTGCGCGCCGACGTCTGCAACGCAGTGGAAGAGCTCGGCCAGCTGCTCGACCACACGGGCCCGGTAGCAGCATCGGAGCGCAATGCCGCGCGCATCTTCGGCTCGGACCACATGTTCTTCGTGACCAACGGTACGTCCACGTCGAACAAGATGGTCTGGCACGCCAACGTGGCCCCCGGCGACATCGTCGTGGTGGACCGCAACTGCCACAAGTCGATCCTGCACGCGATCATGATGACGGGCGCGATTCCCGTGTTCCTGATGCCGACGCGCAACCACTACGGCATCATCGGCCCGATTCCGCAGAGCGAGTTCGAGCCGGAGACGATCGCCAAGAAGATCGCCGACCACCCCTTCGCCAGCCAGGCCAAGAACAAGAAGCCGCGCATCCTGACCATCACGCAGGGCACGTACGACGGCGTGCTCTACAACGCCGAGCGCATCAAGCACATGCTGTCGACCGAGATCGACACGCTGCACTTTGACGAGGCCTGGCTGCCGCACGCCGCCTTCCACCCGTTCTACCGCGACATGCACGCCATCGGCCACGGCCGCGCGCGCAGCAAGGACGCGCTGGTGTTTGCCACACAGAGTACGCACAAGCTGCTGGCCGGTCTGTCGCAGGCGTCGCAGATCCTCGTGCAGGATTCCGAGACGCGCAAGCTCGATACGTACCGCTTCAACGAGGCGTATCTCATGCATACGTCGACGAGCCCGCAGTACTCGATCATTGCCTCGTGCGACGTGGCCGCGGCGATGATGGAAGCGCCGGGCGGCACCGCGCTGGTGGAGGAGAGCATTGCCGAAGCGCTGGACTTCCGCCGCGCCATGCGCAAGGTCGAGCACGAATACCTGGGCGCGAATGGCGGCAACGGCCGCGGCGACGACTGGTGGTTCAAGGTCTGGGGCCCGAACGATCTGTCCGACGAAGGCATCGAAGATCGCGAAGCCTGGATGCTCAAGGCCAACGACCGCTGGCACGGCTTCGGCAACCTGGCCGAAGACTTCAACCTGCTCGACCCGATCAAGGCCACGATCATCACCCCGGGCCTCGACGTGGACGGCAAGTTCAGCGACTCGGGCATCCCGGCCGCCATCGTCACGCGCTACTTGGCCGAGCACGGCATCATCGTCGAGAAGACCGGCCTGTACTCGTTCTTCATCATGTTCACCATCGGCATCACCAAGGGCCGCTGGAACTCGATGGTGACCGAGCTGCAGCAGTTCAAGGACGACTACGACAACAACCAGCCGCTGTGGCGCGTGTTGCCGGAGTTCGTGCGCCAGTATCCGCAGTACGAGCGCATCGGCCTGCGCGAGCTGTGCGACAGCATCCACAGCGTCTACCAGGCCAACGATGTCGCGCGCGTGACGACCGAGATGTACCTGTCCAATATGGAGCCTGCGATGAAGCCGTCCGACGCCTGGGCCAAGATGGCGCACCGCGAAACTGAGCGCGTGGCGATCGACGAGCTGGAAGGCCGCATTACCGCCATCCTGCTGACGCCGTATCCGCCGGGCATTCCGCTGCTGATTCCGGGCGAGCGCTTCAACAAGACGATCGTGCAGTACCTGCAGTTCGCGCGCGACTTCAACCGCCTGTTCCCTGGCTTCGAGACCGACATCCACGGGCTGGTGGAAGAGGAAGTCGACGGCAAGATGGGGTACTTTGTGGACTGCGTGCGCTGAGATTCAGCCGCACAAAAACAAAACGCCGCGCAGAGATTGCGCGGCGTTTTTGTTTGGCGAAAGCGACGGAGAAGGGGCCCGAGCGTCTGCAGGCGGCGAACTCCCGCACTCAAAGGCTTCGAAACCACTCCGACATTGGCGGAATGCGTGGCGGCATCCGAGCGGCGGCAGCCTCGTTGCGCTGGCCTCTCGCCTCGGCAATGCGCTGTTCGTTTTCATGCTTGATCCTGTCACGGATGATCTTGTCCCCGGCATTTCCAAAGTAGATTCGCCGGAACTTCGCGAGCCCATAACCATTCAGCTGGAACTCAGGCATGCCGAAACCGATGAAGCCAGCCATGGAGTCATGCACGTAGGCATCGAAAAAGTTGCCGATCGCTTCCGGAACGGGGCGACTGCGCAGAGCTTCCAACAACCGGATGACGTCTCGCTCGGGCGCGTCGGCATTCCGCACTTCCGGGTACATGTTGTCAGCGAGCCACCGCCGCCACCGTGCGAGCACGGCCGGTGCACGCTTGGCGACGGCATCGGCGTGGGGTTGCCGCGCGTCGTCCAGTATCGGGCCGCTTTGGTGTCTTACGGCGTGGTAGATGGCCGCTGCCGGGCTGCGCCACGATTGGGCGGTCGCGTTCTTTGCAGCCGCACCCAACTCGAATGGGCTCCTCAACGCTTCGCCTCGTTGTTCGACGTCCTCTCGGTTGAGTTGCATGCGCTGTTCGAGGTGATGGCAGGATGCCGCAATCATTTGGACGAGTGCGCGCTGCGTGTGCAGCATCCACGTGGCCTCACCCCGGAAGTCCTTACCTTGGTCGGCGTTGGGCTCGCCCCGAGCGCGTTGGTACTGCGGCGTTTTGTGAAAGCCCGCTTCCAGCAGCTGCCAGCGGTGGCTGAAGTACCAGCTCAGATGCTGACGTGCCATTTCTTCTACCGGCCCGGGTTGGATGTTGGCGTGCTGGTAATAAGCGGCGAGGGCGTCAAGGGTGGCTTTAGAAGGTGCTAACGCGTCAAAGATATGTTGCTCCCTTCTCTCAGCAAGCTCTTCTGGCGAGTAGAACGGCACACCGGCCGCAAGCGCTGCACAGTACATCTCAAAACCCGGCACGCGAGCGAGTTGGAGATCGGTGTTTTTGCCGTCGCGGCTCCAATCGGCCTTGCCTAGCGCCAGCGGCATGTACCCGCCGCCCACGTCGGAGTGTGAGCCGGGAAACACATACTCCTTGCAGTTGGGCGGATACTTGCTATCGACGCGCACGGAGTCGAGCGGGAAACAGGCACGGATTTCATGGCCCGCCACCAGATGCAGACATCGCTCCACCGCCGGGTGGATCTGCATGTTGTCGTCGGCCCAGTCTTGCCTGCCTTCTGTAATCGGGTACAAGCCCGCCAGCCCTACCGACGCCACTGTGTCGAAGATGCCCAGGAACTGTATCCGCAGCGGGATGCCAGCAAAGAGCCAGCCGCCGTCCTTCTGTTCGCACAACTCGTAGAGCCAGTTGACGAACGCACGTGCTTCTGCCGCGCCGCGCGAGAAGCCGAACACACTCAGGTTAATGAGCCGCAGCTCTGGCTTCTGGCCACGGATTTTTGTCTTGAGCCGCGCCTGGTAAACGTCTTTCAGTTCGCGAAGCCGTCTTTTGTAGTTCAACGTCTGCTGTGTGTTGAGCAATGCGTGGAAGGGGTTTGCCGAAACAGAAAACCGCTTGGCGAAGTTCGTGGGGGAGAAGCTCAGTGGGTTGCATAGGTCTTTAGCTTCGCTTTCGGAAATGAGGCCGCTTTCGTGGAAGTAACGATGGATAGCGTTGAGTACTTGTATCAGCCCCCAAAAGATTCGCGGTGCGCCACCCCAGCCCGCGGCGGATCCAAGCGGATTGGGAACACCGGGAATAACCGTGCCGTCGTCGCCCACCTTGTCGAACGGCGTGCCGACGCCAGGAATGTAGTAACGGTAATAAGCATCCGTTCCTTTCTTCTCCTTCAAGTCTGGATAAGCGTGGTAGAGGCGAACCACATTGCTGTGCTTTTGATGGCGCGGGTCGCCCCGGTGCTTCTTGTAATCTTCATCTTCGTTGTTGCCGGTGCCGTCAAAGAACATGCCGACGAAGAGGTTCCCATCGCAAGACGGTATGTGGCTCTTGGGGAGCAGGGCATTTAAAGCGCACATGCGCTGCATGGTTTCTTTCTCGCTCCACCACCGCTTTCCGGAAACAGGTTGGGACCACTGGCGTCATTGACGGTGAACCACAGGATCGCGCGCTTGTGCATGTGGTCGTAGCCGGTAATCTCGACAGTGGTCTTGTTGTCGAGACAGCTGACGATCCACCCCATCACCAGAAACGGCGCGAGCCACTGGATGGTGGTGTACAGGTGTGGGACGTGTTTTTTCAATGCGCGCATTGGTACATCTCCTTATGTCCGCGATGGCGTTGTGATTTTTTGCTATTCGACATGCCGCCAATGGCGTTCGAAGTAATGCGGGGAGCAGGTGATTTTCCCAACTATTTCTGCGCAATCACGTCAAGATTTGTGTCGCGTTATTGGGTGGCGCCAGAAGATGGGGGGCGCCAATGGCGGGCAACGGCGGTAGCACCGGAAACAGCGATGCCGCGCGTCGTGGAGTGGTGCCTTAGGAAATTGCCCGCTGTAAAGGCAGGGGCAAAAAAAACCGCGCTGAATCAGCGCGGCGTTTTTGTTTGAAGCGTGCAGCGGACTATTCAGCCAGTGCAGCGCGCGCAAACGCAATGGCCTGTTTGACCTGCTCCGGCGCGGTCCCGCCGATGTGGTTGCGCGAAGCGACCGAACCTTCCAGCGTCAGCACGGCGTGCACATCGTCGCTGATCAGATCGGCCTTGTCGCCCAGGCCGCTGATGTCGCGCAGCTGCGCAACGCTCAAGTCGGCCAGGTCGCAGCGCAGGTCGTCGCAGGCGCGCACGGCGTGGGCCACGGCTTCGTGTGCATCGCGGAAGGGGAGGCCGCGCTTGACGAGGTAGTCGGCGAGGTCTGTGGCGGTGGCATAGCCCTGCAACGCGGCGGCACGCATGGCGTCGGCCTTGACAGTGATGCCCGGCACCATGTCGGCAAAGATGCGCAGCGTGTCGACCACGGTATCGACGGTGTCGAACAGCGGTTCCTTGTCTTCCTGGTTGTCCTTGTTGTACGCCAGCGGCTGGCCCTTCATCAGCGTAAGCAGGCCGATCAGGTGGCCGTTGACGCGGCCGGTCTTGCCGCGTGCGAGTTCGGGCACGTCGGGGTTCTTCTTCTGCGGCATGATCGAGCTGCCGGTGCAGAAGCGGTCTGCAATGTCGATGAAGCCCACGCGCGGGCTCATCCACAGCACCAGCTCTTCAGAGAAGCGCGAGATGTGCGTCATGATGAGCGCGGCGGCGGCGCAGAATTCGATGGCAAAGTCGCGGTCCGATACGGCGTCGAGCGAGTTGCGGCACACACCGTCAAAGCCGAGTTGCTGGGCGACGAATTCGCGGTCGATCGGGTAGCTCGTGCCGGCCAGCGCGGCGGCGCCCAGCGGCAGGCGGTTGACGCGCTTGCGGGCGTCGAGCATGCGCTCGGTGTCGCGCGTGAACATCTCGACGTAGGCCAGCAGGTGGTGGCCGAACACCACCGGTTGCGCGACCTGCAGGTGCGTGAAGCCCGGGACGATGGTGTTGGTGTGTTGCTCCGCCAAGTCCAGCAGCGCGCTGCGCAGGGCCTTGAGCAGACCGACGATGTTGTCGATCTCGCTGCGCAGCCACAGGCGGATGTCGGTGGCGACCTGGTCGTTGCGCGAGCGGCCCGTGTGCAGGCGCTTGCCGGCGTCGCCCACCAGCGCGGTCAGGCGCGCTTCGATGTTCAGATGCACGTCTTCCAGGTCCAGCTTCCACTCGAACGCGCCGGATTCGATCTCCTGGCGGATCTGCGCCATGCCCTGTTCGATGGCGGCGCGATCGGCTTCGGCGATGATGCCCTGCCTGGCGAGCATGGCCGCATGCGCGAGCGAGCCCTGGATGTCGAACAGCGCGAGGCGCTTGTCGAAGAACACCGACGCGGTATAGCGCTTGACGAGGTCGGACATCGGCTCGTTAAAGCGGGCGGACCACGCTTCGGCCTTCTTGGCGAGTTGGGAGGTCATGGGCGGACTGCGGGAGGAGGGCGGCCAGGCAAACGCTTCGGCCGCAAATTCAGGAAACCGCGATTATATCGCCCGCCGGGTCTCCCGGCCGCCCGCTGGGGTGCCTACAGCGTGCTGCCGATCAGCGCCCCCTTGAAGACCACCGGCCCCGTCGGCCCCTCCGGATTGGGCGAGCCTCCACGCGGTTCCACGCTGATGGCGAGGGCCGGGACCTGCCGCAACGGCTGCGGCACCGTCAAGCGGACGGCGCGCTGGTGCCCGATCACCCCAAGTGACTGCGGATGCCCGCCGGGCGGCAGGGCCCACAGCTGCAAGGCCTGCTCGCCGGAAAGCGGCGTGGCGTCGAGTCGCTTGAGCGACAGGATGCCGGTCCGGGCGTCCCACGTGACGAGCACGGCCGCCTGCGCCTGTGCGTCCTGCAGCACGGCGACAGCGTCGGCAATGGGCGCCTCGCGCAACTGCTGCGCCAGCCGCAGGTTCAGCCCGACGGCCACGACGGCAACCAGCGCGGCGGCGGCCGTCGCTGCGCGCCAGAAGCCCGTGCCCTGCCAAAGCCGTTGCCACCATCGCTCGCGCGCCGGTGGAGGGTCGCGCCAGCCCAGTTGCACTTCCACGCGGCAGAGAATCTCGGGCAGCGGCGCGGTGGCGGGCTGCAGCGCCGGCAGATCCGCCAGATAGCGCTGCCAGCGCTCCACGGTCGCGCGCACGGCGTCGTCACGGCGAATGATCTGCTCGAAGCGCCGCCTGGCGCCCGCGCGTAGCGTGCCCACCGCATATTCGGCGGCCAGCTTGTCGACGAGATCGGGGTGGCGGCGAGGGTCCATCACGGCGCTCCGAGGCATGCGCGCAGGCGGTCCAGGCTGCGCCGCATCCACGATTTGACGGTGCCCAGCGGCAATGAGAGTGCCTGGGCCAGCTCGGTGTGCGACAGGTCGCGCAGATAGGCCAGCGTGACGACTTCACGCTGCCGCGGGTCCAGGCGCTTCAGGCATTCCGCGAGCGCCCGTGCCTGCTGGCCAGCGAGCGCGAGGTCAGCCGGACCGGGCGCGTGATCGGCCAGTACGTCGGCGTACGACGCATCCAGCGGTACGGATTCCTGCACCCGCTCTGCATGCTGGCGGCGCAGGCAGTCCAGCGCGCGGTTGCGCACGATGGTGGTCATCCACGTCATGGGGGCGGCCAAGTGCGGGCGGTAGTCGCCGGCGTGGCGCCAGATGTTGACGAAACTTTCCTGCAAGACGTCCTCGGCCCAATCCTTCCTGACCAAGATACGCAGCGCGAGCCCGAACAGTTTCGGCGCGCATCGCGCATAGAGCGCACGCAGCGCATCGCGCTCGCCCAGGCCGATGCGCTGCAGCAGGGCGGCCAGTTCGTCGGCCTCGCTTCCCTGCGGGCGTCCGGTTGCGGCCGCCGCTGGTGCGCTGGCGTTTTCGGCTGCGTGGTCTGCGGCGGTGCGCTGGAAGGTGAGCACGGGGCGGCGTTGTGGTGTGTCCTGCACGAAGTGTAGGAAGAATCCGGCGTCGTGGGGCAATTCACGATGAGGTCGGGAGGTTTTGCATCCAGTGGCGACTGCGCTCCGTATAAGCGGGCAGGCGGTGGATAAAACGCCGCCGGCCCGCATCCCGTGGGCCGCTTCCTCCACGAAAGCACAGGAGTCCAACCATGGATACGACGAAAGAGCGGGATCTGCTCGATACCGATACACCGCGCATGGACGCACGCCGCCGCGTACTGCTGCGCGCGCCGGGGCTGATGGCGCTGGGTTCGCTGGCGGCGGTGACGCTGGGGCGCTCGATGCCAGCCTGGGCGCAGACGCAGTCGGGCAGCGTGAAAGACGACATCAACATCCTCAACGTGGCGCTCGGGCTGGAGTACCAAGCCATCGCCGCATACCAGGTGGGGGCGGAGAGCGGGCTGCTGCAAAAGCCGGTGCTGGCGACGGCGGTGAAGTTCCAGGGCCATCACAAGGCGCACGCCGCCGTGCTCGCGGACACCGTTTCCAAGCTGGGTGGCACGCCGGTCATGGACAAGAAGGTGTCGGAATACAACTTCCCGATCAGCCAGTTGAAGACGCAGGCCGATGTCCTGCGCTTTGCCGCCGGGCTCGAGAAGGGCGCGACGTCCGCCTACATGGGCGTGATGCCCAATTTCCATACGCGTGAGCTGACCAAGGCTGCGGCCAGCATCATGGGCGACGAAGCCATGCACTGGGCGGTGCTGCTGTCGGCGCTCGGCGAGGATCCGGTGCCGGTCGCTTTCATCAGCTAGCCCAGATTGCGCCGCTGCGCCACCGGGCCCGTTACGGCGCAGCGGTCTTCTTGAGCGCGTCGAAGGCCTCGACGATGCACTCCATCAGCGCCCGGATGCGCGCGGTCTTGTGCAGATCGGCATGCGTGACGAGCCACACGTCCTGCATGCTGCGGCGGTTCGGCAGAACACGCACGAGTTGCGGATAGGCCTCGGCACGGCGGCATACCAGTTCGGTGATCCCCATGCCCGCGGCCACCGCCTCGATGAGTGCGGTCGCCGAATTGCTCTGCAGCACGACCCGGCCGCGCGTGATGGGCTCGCCGCAGAGGTCGTCCCACATCCATGGCACTTCGTTGCGCGGGTAAAGCACGAGGTCGTGGCCCGCAAAGGCGCTTCCCTCTTCGGGCTCGCCGCGCGCGGCGACGTAGCCTCGGCTTGCGTAGACGCCCGTTTCCATGTGTCCGATACGCCGGGCGATGAGGTCGGGCGCGTCCGGGCGCAGCGTGCGCACCGCCACGTCGGCCTCGCGCTTGGTCAGGTTGGCGATGCTCTTGGAGGCCATGCACACCACGTCGATACCCGGATGCCGCTGCCGCAGCTGCGCAATGGCCGGCAGCACGAAGGTGGCGGCCATGGTGTCGGTGGTGGCCACGCGGATGGTGCCGGCGAGCTGCGCGTCGATGCCGGCCACGCGGCGCTCGATGGCGTGCGCGGCTTGCTCCATCGCCTCGGCCGGGGCCAGCAGCGCCTCGCCGGCGGGCGTCAGAACCAGCGCGGTGGATGTCCGCAGGAACAACTTGGCCGACAGCTCTTCTTCCAGTCCCGCAACGCGGCGGCCGACCGTGGCCTGATCGACGCACAGCCGCTGTGCCGCGCCGCGCAGCGTGCCGGTGCGCGCCACGGCCAGGAAAAAGCGGGCGTTGTCCCAGTTCATGGTTCGGCTCCTGGTCTTCGTAGTCTGGGTGATGCAGATTTGCAGCGGAGTGATGCAAAAACACTGCTTTTTTGCATGCCCTGCCAAGCCTACACTTCGGCGCATGAACTTGCCAAGATTGCCGAAGGGTTCCGTCATGTCTTCTTGCAACGCCAACGCATTGTGTGCTCCTCAGCGGCCCGACCTCAGCCGCTGGCGCCGCAATGCCACGCTGGGCATCCTTACGTCGGGTGTGTTCATGGCCGTGCTCGATACGACCGTGGTCAACGTGGCCCTCATCGCCATGCGCGACAGCCTGCACAGCAGCGTCGCCGAACTTGCCTGGATCGTCGACGCTTACACGCTGGCGTTTGCCGCGTTCATCCTCACCGGGGGCCTGCTCAGCGACCGTATCGGCGCGCGCACGGTGTTCATGGCCGGCATGGCCGTGTTCATCGTGGCGTCGGCCGGCTGCGGGCTGGCGCCTTCGGTTGCCACGCTGATCGCCGCGCGCATCCTGCAGGGTGTGGGCGCGGCGATGTTCCTGCCGAGCTCGCTGTCGCTGATCCGCAGCACCTTTGAAGACCCGCGCGAGCGCGCCTGGGCCATCGGCCTGTGGGGCGCCATCGTCGCGACTGCGGCGGCGGTGGGGCCGGCGCTCGGCGGCATTCTTGTCGATACGTACGGCTGGCGCAGCGCGTTCCTCATCAACGTGCCGCTGGGCGTGGCGGGCATGCTCGGCACGTGGGTGATCGTGCGCGAGGTCCAGCCGGTGCGTGCCCGGCCCTTCGATTGGGCAGGGCAGGTCACCAGCGCGGTGATGCTCGCGGCGCTGTGCTTCGCGGCCATCGAGTGGCCGGTGCGCGGCGGGCAGTCGCCGTGGGTGTGGGGCGCTGCGCTGTTGACGCTGGCGGCCGGCGCGCTGTTCGTCATGGCCGAACGCCGCGCGCCTGCCCCGCTGGTGCCGCTGGCGTGGTTTGCGCACCGCACGCTGGGTGCCGTCAACGGCATGGGCTTCCTGCTGAACTTCGGCTATTTCGGCGCGCTGTTCGTGTTGAGCCTGCATTTGCAGAACGCGGAGCACCTGAGCGCGCGCCAGACCGGTCTCGTCATGCTGCCGATGGCGATCAGCCTGTCTGCGGGCAACATCTCTGCGGGCAAGCTGATGGGGCGGTTCTCTGCGTACAGCATGATGCTCAGCGGCCTGCTGATCGCCGCGTTGGGCCTGATGGCGACATCGGCCGCGCTGAGCGGGCACGCGCCACTGTGGCTCGCCAGCGCGACGATGGTGGCGTACGGCGGCGGCACCGCGCTCGCCATTGCACCGATGACGTCGACCATCCTGTCCGCCGCACCGGGCGAGCTCGCCGGCACGGCGTCGGGCCTGCTCAATGCGGCGCGGCAGACCGGCAGCCTGCTGGGCGTGGCGGCGGCGGGCGCCGTCGTGACGGTGGTGCCCGACGTCGCGCGCGCCGCGCCCACCGTGTTCGGGCTAATGACGCTGTCTTACGCCGGCGCGATGGCGATGGCGTGGATCAGCCGCCGCCCCGCCGCCACCGCGCTGGCCTGAGCGTCAGCCGCTATTGCGCAGCCCGGCCGCGATCCCGTTGATCGACAGGTGGATGCCGCGGCGCACGCGTGCATCGTCGCTGCCGGCCTTGCCCGAGCGGAACCGCTTGAGCAGTTCGACCTGCAAGTGGTTCAGCGGGTCCAGGTAGGGGAAGCGGTTTTTGATGGAGCGCGCGAGCAGCGGGTTGTCGGCCAGGCGCTCCGATTGCCCCGTGATGGCGGCCAGCATCTGCTCGGTCAACGTGAACTCCGCCGAGATGCGCGAGAACACCGCGTTGCGCAGCTTGCGGTCCTCGCACAGCTGCGCATAACGCGAGGCCACGTTGAGGTCCGCCTTGGACAACACCATGTCCATGTTCGACAGCAGGTTCGCAAAGAACGGCCACTGCTTGTACATGCGCTTGAGCGTGGCCAGGCGTGCCGCGCGGGCCCGGGCGCTGCCGGCGGCGTCCAGCCACTGCTGCACGGCGCTGCCAAAGCCGAACCAGCCCGGCAGCAGCAGGCGGCACTGGCCCCACGAGAAGCCCCACGGAATCGCGCGCAGGTCTTCGATGCGACGATGCTTCTTGTCCATCAGCTTGCGCGAGGCCGGGCGCGAACCGAGGTTCAGGTCGGCAATCTCGGTGATGGGCGTGGTGGCGAAGAAGTAGTCCTTGAAGCCCGGCGTTTCGTAGACGAGGTTCCGGTATGCGGCAAAGGCGTTGTCCGACAGCGCCTGCATGGCGGCTTCGAACTCTTCCAGGCCCTTGGGGCGGTTGCGCGTAGGCAGCAGCGTCGCTTCCAGCGTGGCGGCGACGATGGTCTCCAGGTTGCGCCGGCCGATCTCGGGGTTGGCGAACTTGCTGGAGATGATTTCGCCCTGTTCGGTCAGGCGGATCTGACCGTTCACGGTGCCCGGCGGCTGCGACAGGATGGCCTGGTAGGTCGGGCCGCCGCCTCGGCCCACCGTGCCGCCGCGGCCGTGGAACAGGCGCAGGCGCACGCCCTTGCGCTCGAACAGCTCCACCAGTGCCAGCTCGGCCTTGTACAGCTCCCAGTTGGAGGTGAGGAAACCGCCGTCCTTGTTGGAGTCGGAATAGCCGAGCATGACCTCCTGCTCGTTGCCCTGCGCGGCCAGCACGGCATCGAAGCCGGGCAGGGCTAGCAGCTCGCCCATGATCTCCGGGGCGTTGCGCAAGTCTTCAATGGTTTCGAACAGCGGGATCACCATCACGTCCAGCCCTGCGCCTGCACCCTCGGCGCCCGTGCGGAACATGCCGGCTTCCTTCTGCAGCAGCATCACTTCGAGCAGGTCGGACAGCGTCTCGGTGTGCGAGATGATGTAGTTGCGCACGATGCGGTTGCCGTAGCGGGCCCGCACCTCGCGCGCGGCACGGAAGATGTCGAGCTCCGACGTGGTCTGCTCGCTGTACGTATGGAACGGCAGCGTCAGCAGGCGCGGCTGTTGCAGCTCGCGCAGCAGCAGCGTGCGCTTCTCGGCTTCGGACAGCGCCGCGTACGCGCTTTCCACGCCCGCGACCTTGAGCAATTCGGCGACGGTCGCTTCGTGCACGTCCGACACCTGCCGCAAGTCGATCGAAGACAGGTGGAAGCCGAACACATCGATCGCGCGCGCCAGCGAGCTCAGGCGCGCATCTGCCAGCGCCTCGCCGTGGTGCGCGGCCAGCGAATCGATGACGGTCTGGATGTCGGCGCGCAGTTCCTCCGCGCTGGCATAGGCGGGTGCCGGGCCCACGGCATGGCGGCCTGCGTCTTCGCCAGTCAGCTCGCGGCACGTGGCAGCCAGCCGGGCGTAGACGCCGATCAGCGCGCGGCGGTAGGGCTCGTCCGCGCGATGCTCGGAGCGGTCGGGCGATTGCTCTGCCAGCGCCAGCAGTTCGGCGCTTACATCGACCTGCGACGTTGACATCGACAGCTCGGCGCCCAGTGCGTGGATCTCTTCCAGGTACCACGCGAGGATCACGCTCGCCTGCTTGCGGGCCGCGTAGCGCAGCGTTTCTGCCGTGACGAACGGGTTGCCGTCGCGGTCGCCGCCGATCCACGAGCCCATCTGGAAGAAGGCGGGCAGCGGAGCCGGCGCGCCACGGGCGCCGCGGCGCGGGAAGACGGTCGCCAGATCCTCTTCGAGCTCGCGGTACAGCGCGGGAATCTCGCGCAGGAACGTCGTCTGGTAGTACGACAGCGCGTTTTCGATCTCGTCGGCCACCATCAGGCGCGTGGTGCGCAGCATGCGCGTCTGCCACAGCTTGGTCACGTGCGCGCGCAGCAGCGTCGTGTTGCGTTCGCGCTCGCGCGTCGTGAGCGGCGTGTCCCGTTCGGCCAGCAGGCGCGCAATCTCGCGCTGCGCATCGAGAATGCTCTTGCGCTGCACCTCGGTCGGGTGCGCAGTGAGCACCGGCACGATCAGCGCGGCATCAAAGAACCGGCGCAGCGTCTCGCCAGACACCCCTTCATCGGCCACCGACAGCAGCGCCCGCATCAGGCTGCCCGGCTGCGGCGGCGAGCCGGCCAGCGCATGCACGCGGCGGCGGCGGTTGTGGTGCTGGTCTTCGGCAATGTTGGCCAGGTGCGAGAAATAGCTGAACGCGCGCACCACGGAGTTCGTCTGCTCGCGCGAGAGCGTCTTGAGCAGGCGGTCGAGTTCCTGCTCGGCCTGGCGGTCGCCATCGCGGCGAAAGCGTACGGCGGTCTGGCGGATGGTCTCGACGGTTTCGAAGGCGGCGGCGCCTTCCTGTTCGCGCAGCACATCGCCCAGCAGGCGGCCGAGGAAGCGGATGTCTTCCTTGAGCGGCTGGTCCTTGGCCGCCGCACTGCCAGACGAGCGCCGTGCGACTGGCCCGAACGATGGCGCACCGAGTGATGTGCCGTTGGCCTGGTCCACGCCATTGGCCTTGGCCACCGGCGGTGTCGCGGCTTTGGCCGCCCTGGTGGCCTTGGCCGGCTTGGCGGGGGCGGCGGATGCCTTGCGGGCGGGGGTCGCGCGCGAGGAAGCGCGGCGCGCGGCGGGCTGCGTCATTACTGTCTCCTGAATGGGATGGGTAGGGTGCTGGATGCGCACCGTTTTCGGCATCATTTCAACGTGATAGTCGGGCTGTCGCGAAAATGCTGCGTGCTACCATTGCCGCATGTCTTCCAACACCCGTCCGACCCCCGTCGAATCCCAGCTTGCAACGACTCCTGCAGCCCAGGCGCCGACCAAGCTGGTCATCGCCTCGCGCGAAAGCCGGCTTGCACTTTGGCAGGCCGAACACGTGCGTGCTGCATTGCAAAAATACTATCCCGCGTGCGACGTGTCCATCCTCGGCATGACCACGCGCGGCGACCAGATCCTCGACCGCTCGCTCGCCAAGGTGGGGGGCAAAGGCTTGTTCGTGAAGGAGCTGGAAGTCGCGCTGGCCGAGGGGCGGGCCGACCTGGCCGTCCATTCGCTCAAGGACGTGCCGATGGAGCTGCCGCAGGGCTTTGCGCTGCCGAACATCCTCGAGCGCGAAGACCCGCGCGACGCCTTTGTCTCCAACGACTACGCAGACCTTGCATCGCTGCCGGCCGGCGCCGTGGTGGGCACGTCCAGCCTGCGCCGCGAGGCTTCGCTGCGCGCGCGCTTTCCGCACTTGGTAATCCGGCCGCTGCGGGGCAACCTCGACACGCGCCTGGGCAAGCTGGATCGCGGCGATTACGCGGCCATCATCCTGGCTGCGGCCGGGCTCAAGCGCCTCGGTCTGGCCGATCGCATCCGCTCGACCATCGCGCCGGAAGAATCGCTGCCCGCGGCAGGCCAGGGCGCACTCGGCATCGAAATCCGCGCCGATCGTGCCGACGTGCAAGCGTGGCTGGCGCCTCTGCACCATCTGCCGACGGCGCTGGCGGTCACGGCCGAGCGCGCCGTTTCGCGCATCCTGGGCGGTTCTTGCCAGGTGCCGCTGGCTGCGTTTGCGCAGTGGTCGGACGCCGGCACGCTGCGCCTGCGCGCCTTCGTTGCCTCGCAGGACGGCACCCGCAAGCTCGCCGCCGACGGCGAAGCCGCACCTGCCACGCTGGCCGAAGCCGATGCGCTGGGCGTGCGCGTTGCCCGGCAGATGCTGGACGGCGGTGCGCGCGACATCCTTGCCATGCTGGGCGCCGACGCGCCGCCTGCCACCTGATTCCAACGGCTCGCCATGGACGATCAATTGCCGCCGAACTCGTCGCCATCATCGCCCGCCTCCAGCGCGCCACCCGCTGCCCAGCTTCCTGCCGATCCGCCTGTCGTGGTGGTCACGCGCCCGCGTGCGCAGGCGCCCATGCTGGTGGCGGCGCTCGAGCGCCACGGCTTGCGCACGCACCAGTTCCCGCTGCTCGACATCGCACCGACGCCGAACCTGGACGACTTGCGCGCGGCGCTGGGTGACCCGTCGCGCTATGCGCTCGTTGTATTTGTCAGCCCAAATGCCGTGCAGCAGGCGTTTGCTGCCATGCCCGAGGGCTACCGGTGGCCTCAGGAAGTGCCGGTGGCCGTTGTCGGACCAGCGAGCGCCCAGGCACTGGCCGCCCATGGCGTTGCGCCGCCCGCGCATCGCGTGATCCAACCCGACACGCACGCCGACGATGCCCGGCAGGATTCGGAGGCGCTGTATGGGCGGCTCGACGTGCCGTCCCTGCAGGGCCGCGAGGTGCTGATCGTGCGCGGCAACGGCGGGCGCGAATGGCTGGCCGATCAGCTGCGCGAAGCCGGCGCATCGGTTCGCACGGTGGAGGCGTATCGGCGCAGTGTGCCCGCGCCTGATGCCGCCGCGTGGCTGGCGTTGCGCGCCGTGCTCTCGCGTCGCCACGCGTGGACGCTCACCAGCTCTGAAGCCGTTCGCAATCTCGATGAGCTGGCCCGCGCCAACCTGTCGCCGCCGGACCTCGATACGCTGCATGGCGCGCCATGCTTCGCTTCGCATGCGCGCATCGTCGAACAGGCGAAATCACTGGGTTTCCGCGACGTCACCCTTACCGGGGCCGGCGATGATCGCCTGCTCGCCAGCGTGCTGGCCTGGGCCGGGCCCGTGTCGGTACCGGTGCCCGTGCCGGCCGCTGCAGAATCGAACATTCCTTCTTCCTCATCCACCGTGACGCACACTCCCGTTCCCTCGTCCGCTCCTGCGCCGGCACCCGCCCCGACATCGGGCGCCACGCCGGCGGCGGACAAACCCAGCCCCGCTCCCGCACCGTTCGCGCCCAGCATGACCGTCAACCATGCGCCGCGCCGTGGCGGCTGGCTGATCTGGGTGGTGCTGGTGATCGTGGTGGTGGCGGTGGCTGCGCTGCAGGTGCGCAACGAACGCTTGGCACGCGACATCCGCCAGCGCGCGCAGCAGAACGAAGCGCTGGCGCAGGAGATGCGCGTGCTTTCGCGTGCCGACCAGGATGCCGTCGCGCAACTGCAGCAAAAGTTCGGCGCGCTCGATGCCCGCACGACCGAAACGCGCGACCGGCAGACTGCCCTCGAGCAAGCCAATCAAGACCTGCTGCGTAACCGCGACGACTGGCAGCGCGCCGAGATTCAACGCTCACTGGAGGTCGCGGCGGAGCAACTGCAGTTGACGGGCAATGCGGCGGGCGCGCTGACTGCGCTGCAAGCCGTCGAAGCGCGTCTGGCTGCCCTCGATAAGCCGCCGTTCAACGCCGTGCGCCGCGCGGTTTCGCGGGATATCGCCAAGCTCAAGGCGATGCCGTCGCTCGACCTGTCGGGCGCGGCGCTGCGGTTGGACGACGCCATCAACGCGATCGATACGCTGCCTGTTCTGGCTTCGGCCCAGCCGCTGGATGCAGAACGTGCCGCGCAGGAGAGGCCGCGCGAGCCGGCAGCAAAATCCACCAGACATGCGAAGGCGCACGCGGCTGCGGCATCGGCTCCCGGCGCGTCTGAGCAGGCCGCTGCCGGCTGGTCTGCCGGCGTGCGCACCTGGTGGTACCGGCTCTGGGACGACGTGCGCGGTGAACTCGGCCAGATCGTGCAGGTGCGCCGCGTCGACCAGCCCGAGGCGTTGCTGCTCTCGTCCGACCAGGAGTGGTTCCTGCGCGAGAACCTCAAGCTGCGGCTCATGAACGCGCGCCTCGCGCTGCTTTCCCGCAACGACGCCGTCTTCCGTGCCGATCTCGCGCGCGCCGATACGCTGCTCTCGCACTATTTCGACACGAAGTCGGCGCAGGTGACGGCGGTCCAGAACCAGTTGACGCAAGTGCGTGCCGCGGTCGGCACGCTGCAGGTGCCGACGCTGGCTGAGAGCCTGGCGGCCGTGCGCGGCCAGGGCAAGGAGTGAGTATGCGCTGGGTATTCTGGGTCGCGCTCCTGTTTGCCGCCGCTGTCGGACTGGCGCTCTTTACCGAACTGAACCTGAGCAACGTGGTGCTCTTCTACCCGCCGTACCGGGTGGAAATGTCGCTCAACTTCGTCTTGGCGGCGTTGCTGCTGACGTTCGTGGTGCTGCATCTGCTGATGCGGGTGTTTCATCACGTCGCGGGCATGCCGGCGCGGGCGGCCGCCTACCGCGAGCGCAACCGGATCCTGAAGGCGTCCGCCGCGCTGCGTGAAGCGATGGAAAGCCTGTTTGCCGGCCGCTTTGGGCGCGCCGAGCGCCTTGCGCGCGAAGCGCAGGCCTGGGAGCCACAACGCGAGACAGCGGCCCTGATCGGGGCTCGTGCCGCACACCGCATGCAGGAAACCGAGCGCCGCGACGCCTGGATGGCCGAGGTCGTCTCGCCGGATCGCGAGCAGGCCAAGCTCGTATCGATGGCCGAGCTGCTCGTCGATGCGCGCGATGCGGAAGGCGCGCTCGAGAAGATCGCGCAACTGCAATCGCAGGGTGCGCGCCAGATTCACGCGCAACGCATCGCACTGCGCGCGCACCAGCACCTGAAGAACTGGAGCGAGGTGCTGCGCCTAACGCGCGCACTGGAAAAGCGCAACGCGATTCACTCGGTGCTGGCGGCGCGTCTCAAGCAGATGGCGTGCGAAACGCTGCTGGCCGAGCGCCGCCATGACGCCGATGCCCTCAACAGCTTCTGGCGCGAGTTGACCACCGAAGAACGCCGCTCGCCGCGCATTGCGTCCCAGGCCGCGCTGTACTTTGCGCAGTTGGGCCGCACCGAGGATGCCAAGCGCATTGTCGAAGACGGGTTGAAGACGCACTGGGACGGCCGCCTGATCCGCCGCTATGCCGACTGCGCGGTGCCCGGGAAGGCATTGCCGCTCATCCAGCAGGCCGAGAAATGGCTGGCGCAACATCCCGTGGACGCCGACCTGTTCTACACGCTCGGCATGCTGTGCTTCAAGGAGCAGCTCTGGGGCAAGGCCCAGTCGAACCTGGACGCGGCCTTGAAGTACGCCGATGCCGACCATTCCGGCAACCTGTGCGCGCATGCGCATCTGGCGCTCGCGCAGATGTACGAGCAGACCGAACGGCTGGAAGAGGCCCAGCGCCACTACCGGCAGAGTGCCTTGCTGGCCGTCAAATAGGCGGACGGCGTGCGGAGCGTGCGTCAGTCGTGGCGCCGCTTCTTGCCGGTGAGCATTGCGAGGATGAGGTTGTCCTTGTGTACTACGCTCATGACGATGGCTGCGCTCACGTGCAGCACCACCAGCGCCAGAAGCGCGTACGCGGCCCAGGCATGCAGAACGATGGGCCAGTCCTCGCCCCAGAATGCATCGAGGCGCGATAGCCAGCCCGTGGCGGTGAGCACGGCGACGAGGCCCCACATTGCCAGCATCCCCAGCGCGCCGAGCGGGTTGTGGCTGGCGAACTTCATCGGGGTGCGCGTGCGCAGCGAGGCAAGATAGCCGCGCAACGTCGATACGCGCGGCCACCATGCGGCAAACCGTGCGTTCCGGCTGCCTACCACACCCCACACCAGCCGCGCCGCGACCAGCGCGGCAGCGGCATAGCCGAGATTGCGGTGCAAGGGGCCGCCCGAATCTTCAAACAGATTCCACAGCACCAGTGCCGCCACGCTCCAATGCGTGACGCGGACGACGGCATCCCACGCCGGCGCGGGCGTGGGCGATTCCTGCGTCACGGCCTTATTTCTCGATCTCGGATTTCACGACTTCCAGGGTCTTGGTGTCGTAGTAGATCTCGACTTTCTTGCCGTCCTTGTTGGTGCCGTAGATTTCGTAGCAGTTGCCGTCGACCTTGAACTTCTTGATGGTGTAGCCCTCGGCCTTGATCTTGGCCTGCGCTTCGGCCTCGGGCATCCATTCGTTCTTCGGGTGCTTGGCGCACTTGGCGCTGGCCAGCGCGCTGGTGGAGCAGGCAATGGCCAGGGCGGCGACGGTGATCTTCAGCATGCGGTCTCCTCGTTGAGGGTTCAGGGAGAACGCAGTCTGGGCCAGTCGAGAATGATTCGCAATACGGGATTTCCGCCAGGGGCGGCGGCGCTGTAATGCGATGGAAAGGAAGACGCGCCACCGCTATCGTGAGGCGGTGGCGCGGATCTGCCCCGGGGTTACTTGTTGACCGTCCGCGCGGGCACCGAGAGCGTCAGGACCGCGCCCAGCACCATCGAGGCCGCCAGCATGTACATGCCCGAATCGGTGCTCTGCGTGGCGTCCTTGAGCCAGCCGACGGCGTAGGGGCTCAGGAAGCCCGCCAGGTTGCCCAGCGAATTGATCAGCGCAATACCGGCCGCGGCGCCCGTGCCGGCCAGGAAGGCGGTTGGCAGGCTCCAGAACAGCGGCAGCGTGGTCAGGATGCCCATGGTGCCCAGCGTGAGCGCGGCCATGGCAAGCGTCGTGTTGGTGTGCCACACGGCCGACAGCACCAGCCCTACCGCGCCCGCAACGGCCGGAATGGCAATGTGCCAGCGCCGTTCGCGTGTGCGGTCTGCGCTGCGGGCGACCAGGATCATGGCGACGACCGCCGCGCCGTACGGAATGGCCGTCAGCAGCCCCACCGAGAACGGATCGGCCACGCCCGTCTGCTTGATCAGCGTCGGCAGCCAGAAGCTCACGCCGTACAGTCCCATCACGAAAGTGAAGTAGATCAGGCTCATCAGCCACACGCGCGGGCTGGACAGCACGGTGCCGATGGGCGGGTCTTCCTTTTCGGCGTCTTCCGCGGCGATGTTGCGGGCGAGCAGGGCCTTCTCATCGTCGGTCAGCCACTTGGCGTGCGCGATGCGGTCATCCAGATAGAACAGCACGATGATGCCCACGATGACCGACGGAAGACCTTCGATCAGGAACATCCATTGCCAGCCGGCCAGGCCCTGGACGCCGGCAAACGTCTTCATCGCCCAGCCAGAGAGCGGCCCGCCAATCACGCCGGACAGTGCCACTGCCGTCATGAAGAAGGTGGTGGTCCGTCCGCGCCGGTGTGCCGGATACCAGTAAGTGAGGTACAGGATGATGCCCGGGAAGAAGCCCGCTTCGGCCAGCCCCAGCAGGAAGCGCATCACGTAGAACATGGCCGGCGTGGTCACGAACATCATGGCCGCCGAGATGATGCCCCACGAGATCATGATCCGCGCGATCCACAGGCGCGCTCCCACGCGGTGGAGGATCACGTTGCTCGGCACCTCGAACAGGAAGTAGCCGATGAAGAAGATGCCCGCACCGAGCCCGTAGACGGTCTCGCTGAACTTCAGGTCGTTGAGCATCTGCAGCTTGGCAAAGCCAACGTTCACGCGGTCCAGATACGCCACCACGTAGCACAGCAGCAGGAACGGAACCAGGCGCCAGCTCACCTTGCGGTAAGTGGCCTCTTCGAATGCGCTTGCGGACTGCGGCGGCAGCGTGCCTGCGCCAACCGGTGAGGGTGGGGTGGTGGTGGCCATCGGGTCTCCTTGTGTTGTTGTGACCTCAGGCCGAGGAATGCCTCGTCACCAACCTCGGCCCGGAAAACCGCCACCGCATTCTGCGCTCGTCGGCGCGTGCCGCCAAGCGTTTGCGGGTCAGGGCTTACACGCAGCGCCCGCCATCTACCTCGAGGCACGTGCCGGTGATGAACTCGGCTTCGTCCGAGGCCAGGTACAGGCACGCATTGGCCACATCCTGCGGCGTGGACAGGCGCCCCATCGGGATCGTCGCCAGAAAGCGGGCGCGGTTCTCGGGCGTGTCGGGCATGCCCATGAACTGTTCGATGAGGCCGGTCGCGCCCATCACGGGGTTCACGCAGTTCACGCGGATCTTGTCCGGCCCCAGCTCCGCGGCCATCGCCTTGCTGGCCGTGATGACGGCGCCTTTGCTCGCGTTGTACCAGACCAGTCCGGGCCGCGGCCGGATGCCGGCGGTGGACGCCACATTGACGAACACGCCGCCGCCGCGTGCACGGAAGTGCGGCACCATGTGGTGCGCCGTCCAGTAGACGCTCTTCACGTTGACGGCCATCACGCGGTCGAACTCGGCCTCGGTGATCTCCAGGATCGGCTTGTTCCTGTGTGTGGTGCCGGCGTTGTTCACGACGATGTGCAGGTCGCCATAGCGCGCCAGCGTGGCGCCGAGCAGCTTGGCCACGGAATCGCCATCGGACACGTCGGCCTGTACGAAGTGCGCGTCGCCGCCGGCCACGCGGATGGCGCTGGCGACGCGCTCGCCGGCTTCGGCGTTCAGGTCATTGACAATGACGCGGGCGCCTTCGCGGGCAAAGGTGTTGGCGATGCCCTCGCCGAAACCCGAACCCGCGCCCGTGACGATGGCGATCTTGCCGGCAAGCCGCATGGTGTCTCCTCGTGTTGTCTGCGTTGTAGGTGTGTCAGCCGTGGCGGATGGCGATGGTCTTCAGCATTGTGAAGCCGTACAGCGCCTCGAAGCCTTTCTCGCGGCCGTGGCCGGATTGGCCCGTGCCGCCGAAGGGCAGCTCCACGCCGCCGCCCGCGCCGTAGTTGTTGATGAAGACCTGGCCCGCCTTCAGCTTGCGCGCCAGGCGCATCTGCCGGGCACCGTCCAGCGTCCACACGCCGGCGACCAGGCCGTACGGCGTGCCGTTGGCCAGTGCCAGCGCCTCGGCTTCCGTATCGAACGGCATCGCGGCGAGCAGCGGGCCGAACACTTCTTCCTGCGCCAGGCGGTGCGTGTGCGGCACGTCGCGCAGCAGCATCGGCGCCTGGTAGTAGCCGGTTTCCGGCGCCTCCGGGACGATCTGCCCCTGCGCCATCACCGGGATGTGGGCGTGCTGCGCATCCGAGACGAAATCCCACACGCGCTGCTGCTGCTTCGGGTTGATGAGCGGGCCGCAGTCAAGGTCCAGCGACGACGGGCCGACCTTGATGGCTTCGAACACCGTCGCCAGGCGGTCCAGTACTGTTTCATAGACGCTGCGCTCGATGAGCACGCGGCTGCCGGCCGAGCACGTCTGCCCGGCGTTCTGCACGATACCGTTCACCACGGCCGGGATCGCCGCTTCCAGATCGGCATCCGCAAAGAGAACCTGCGGAGACTTGCCGCCGAGTTCCAGCGTCACTGGCACGTGGTTTTCGGCCGCCGCGCGCGCGATGGCCTTGCCGGTTTCCGGCGACCCGGTGAACGACATGTGGTTGATGCCCGGATGCGCTGCCAGCGCCGCGCCGGCCTCATGGCCGTAGCCGGTCACGATGTTGAGCGCGCCATCGGGCAGCCCGGCCTCGGCGGCCAGCTCTGCCACGCGCAGGATGGACAGGCACGCGTCTTCGGCCGGCTTGACCACGCACGCATTGCCCGCGGCCAAGGCGGCCCCCACGCTGCGGCCGAAGATCTGCATCGGGTAGTTCCACGGGATGATGTGCGCCGTCACGCCATGCGGCTCGCGCACCGTCAGCACCGTGGTATCAGCCGGATAGGGGATCGTCTGGCCGTGCAACTTGTCCGCCGCACCGGCGTAGAACTCGAAGTAACGGGCGACGGCACGGGCGTCGGCGCGGGCCTGGCGCATCGGCTTGCCGGTGTCGCGGGCTTCCAGGCGGGCGAGTTCTTCTTCGTGATCGGCCAGGCGCAGCGCCACGCGCATGAGCAGGCGGCCGCGCTCGGCCGGGCTCAGCTGGCCCCACACGCCGTCAAAGGCACGCCGGGCGGCGTGCACGGCCACGTTGATGTCGGTGGCGTTGCCGCGTGCAATCTCGGCAAAGGACTGGCCATCGGACGGATCGAACACTTTGATGCGCATGCCCGAATCGGGCGACATCAGGCGGTTGGCGATGAAGTGCTGGGCGTGCATGGGGGGGTTCCTGCAGAAGATCGGCAACGCACGATTCTCGCACGGGCACAGCGGGGCGGGCAGCCGGGAGTCAGGGGCTATAATGCCCGCCGACAGTTTTTCACGCTTCTTTTCAACCCTCTGCGCCGCGTTTCTACGCACTTCGCGCATTCCGGAGCATTTCCATGAGCTTCAACAACGTCTCGCCGGGCAAGGACATCCCCAACGATTTCAACGTCATCATCGAGATTCCGGCGCAGAGCGACCCGGTCAAGTATGAAGCCGACAAGGAAACGGGCATGCTGCACGTCGACCGCTTCGTCGGCACCGGCATGCGCTACCCGGCCAACTACGGCTTCATCCCGCAGACCCTGTCGGGCGATGGCGACCCCGTGGACGTGCTGGTTGTCACGCCGTTCCCGCTGATCCACGGCTGCGTTGTCCGCTGCCGCGCGCTCGGCATGCTGAAGATGACGGATGAATCGGGCGTCGACGCCAAGCTGGTGGCCGTGCCGGTCAACAAGCTGAGCCCCGCTACCGCCCACATGACCGACCTGTCCGACATCGGCCAGAACCTGCTGGACCAGATCAAGCACTTCTTCGAGAACTACAAGGCGCTCGAAGCCGGCAAGTGGGTCAAGGTCGAAGGCTGGGGCGGCATCGAAGAGGCCCATAAGGAAATCGTCGACGGCGTGGCCAACTATAAGAAGTAAGCCACTTCCGGTTTTTGCCGTACGGCTTGTCCGACAAATCCCGGCCTCCGAAAGGAGGGCCGGGATTTTTTCATGGCAGCGACGCACCGATGGCGCAGCCGGAGCGCCGTCGAGGCCCGTCGGACCGCCATCTGCGCCGATCGGGGATGAACCATGCGAATCTCGACGATTATGTCGATTTATGCATAATCGAGTCGCGTAATGGCGCTATACAGAGATTTAAGTAACGCTCATTTGCTCGCGGGAAACGAGCCCTCTAGACTCCCCGTCAAGTTTGACTCCAACCCCTGGTATTGCGATGTTGAACAAGACCGTTGTCGTTCCCGTCCTCTCCGCTGCTGCCATGGCCGCGTTCACGGTGTGGGCGCTGCTCGTCGGTCCGCCCGACAGCGCACATGCCGGCGAACGTGCTGTTGCGTCGACCACCGCGGCCGCTCCTGACGGGGCGCATTGTGTGATCGCCCAGCAACAGCCTGCGGCCCACTGAATTGACCTCCAGCGTCCGCCGTTCGCGCGGACGCGGTCTTTCCACTTCTGCTGTTCTTCCGCCGCACGGCCTCACGGCTCGCGCCTGAATGGCGAGCGGTCCGTCAGTTCATCGCGATACGCCTGCATGCCCGCCGTTTCCCGCTCCAGGAACCGGCTCACCGCATCGGCAAAGGCCGGGTGCGCCAGCCAATGCGCCGACAGCGTCGCCACAGGCTCGAACCCGCGCGCCATCTTGTGCTCGCCCTGGGCGCCGCCCTCGAATGTGCGGATGCCGTGTTCGATGCAATACGCCAGTGGCTGGTAATACGCGGTCTCGAAGTGCAGGCAGGGGTGATGTTCGACCGCCCCCCAGTACCTTCCATACATGACCGAAGCCTCCGGCCGCCTGTCGATCACCAGCAGCGCGCTGGCGATGTCGTTGCCGTCGCGCGAGGCAATCACGACCAGCAGGTTCTCCGGCATCGTCTGGCCGATCTGCTGGAAGAACGCCAGGTTCAGGTACGGCGACGAGTGATGCTCACGATAGGTCGCCCGATAGCAGCGGTGGAAAAAGCGCCAGTCGGCTTCGGTGGCCGCGGCGCCCGGCACATGGCGGAACGTGATGCCGGCCTCGCGCACCCGCCGGCGTTCCGCGCGGATGTTCTTGCGCTTTTTCTGCTCCAACGCGCCGAGGAAGTCGTCAAAGCTGGCAAACCCGGCGTTGCACCAGTGGAACTGCACGCCCTCGCGCAGCAACATGCCGGCCGCGCGCATCTGCTCGGCCTCATCAGCGGTCGGGAAGAGCACGTGCAGCGACGACAGCTCGCTCTGGCGCGCGATGGCGAGCAGCGTGGCGAGCAGCGCCGCCCGTGAAGCCGCATCGCGCGCCAGGAGACGGGCACCCTGCACCGGCGTGAACGGCACGGCCGACAGCCATTTCGGGTAGTACTCCAGCCCGTGCTGCGCATACGCGTTGGCCCACGCCCAGTCGAAGACGTATTCGCCGTAGGAGTGGCCCTTCACATACAGCGGCATGGCCGCGGCCAGCACATCGCCATCGGAGGTGGGCTCCCACAGCGTCAGGTATTGCGGCGACCAGCCGGTTTCCGGTGAGGCGCTGCCGCTTTCGTGCAGTGCCTGCAGGAAGTCGAAGCGCAGAAATGGCGTGGCTTCGGGCTGCAGGGCCAGCAGGGCGTCCCACGCGACGCGGCCGATGTCGCGCAGATCGGTCACGAGCTGCGTGCGATAATTGGCCGATTCGTGTCGCGAACCAGTGCGAGCTTCGGGCCCGGGAAAAAGGGGGCGAGAGGTCATGCCGCCGATTCTAATTCCAGCCCGGAATGCCGCGCTTGCCTTCCACATACCCCCATGACCGTCACAGTCGCTCTTGCACAGATCAACTGCACCGTCGGCGATTTCGCCGGCAATGCCGCCCGCATCGTTGCCGCCGCACGTGAGGCGCACCAGGCCGGTGCGCGCATTCTGGTTACGCCGGAACTTTCGCTCACCGGCTATCCGCCCGAAGACCTGCTGTTGCGCCCGGCGTTCATCGACGCCAGCGCGCGTGCGCTGGACGCGCTGATCGCAGAGTTGGCGGCGTTTGCAGGCCTGCACGTGCTGATCGGGCATCCGCAGATCTCGCTGGAGCCCCCGGCGCCGGGCGTGCTGCCCAAGCCCACCAACGCCTGCACCGTGGCCGCCGATGGCCGCGTGGTCGGCCGCTACCACAAGCTCGATCTGCCCAATAGCGAGGTCTTTGACGAAAAGCGCTACTTCCAGCCCGGCACCGAGCCCTTCGTGTTCGAGGTGGATGGCACGCGGTTCGGCGTCATCATCTGCGAAGACGCGTGGTACCCCACGGCCACGGCCTACGCCAAGGCCGCTGGCGCGCAGGTGGTGCTGATCCCGAACGCGTCGCCGTATCACCTCGACAAGGAAGACCTGCGCGAGCAGATCATCGGCGCGCGCGTGAAGGAATCGAGCTTGCCGCATGTGTATGCGAACCTCGTCGGCGGGCAGGACGAGCTCGTGTTCGACGGCGGCTCCTTCGTGCTCGATGCCGACGGCAAGGTGGTCGTGCAGATGGGCCAGTTTGTCGAAGGCCTCGGCTATGCGCAGTTCGACGGCGGCAAGGCGCTGCCCGGCACGATCGTGCCCGAGGCGCCGCTGGAAGCGCAGGTGTACGAAGCACTCAAGCTCGGCGTGCGCGATTACCTCGGCAAGAACGGTTTTCCGGGCGCGATCATTGGTCTTTCTGGCGGGGTCGACTCCGCCCTCGTGCTGGCGATTGCCGTCGATGCGCTGGGCGCCGACCGCGTGCGCGCCGTCATGATGCCGTCGCGCTACACGGCCGACATCTCCTGGCTCGATGCGCGCGACATGGCCGCCCGCCTCGGCGTGCAATACGACGAAATCCCCATCGCGCCGATGTTCGACGCGTTCAAGGGTGCGCTGGCGGAGGAATTCCGCGACCTCCCGGAAGACGCCACGGAAGAGAACATCCAGGCGCGCATTCGAGGCACGCTGCTGATGGCGCTGTCCAACAAGTCCGGCCGCATCGTGCTGACCACCGGCAATAAAAGCGAGATGGCGGTCGGCTACTGCACGCTGTACGGCGACATGGCCGGCGGCTTTGCGGTCATCAAGGACATCTTCAAGACGCTGGTCTACCGGCTGTGCCGCTACCGCAATACGCTGTCGGACGTGATTCCCGAGCGCATCCTCACGCGCGCGCCGTCAGCCGAGCTGCGTGAAAACCAGACCGACCAGGACAGCCTGCCCGAATACGATGCGCTCGATGCCATCGTGCAGCGTTACATGGAGCAGAACCAGCCGGTGGCCGACATCATCGCGGCCGGCTTTGCCGCGGCCGACGTGCAGAAGATCGTGCGTCTCATCAAGATCAACGAGTACAAGCGCCGTCAGGCCCCGGTGGGCATCCGCGTCACGCAGCGGGCGTTCGGGCGGGATTGGCGGTATCCGATCACCTCGCGCTTCAAGGAATAGGCCGACGCCATGCTCGACTACTACGCCAGGCGCGCCCCCGAATACGAAGGCATCTATGCGAAGCCGGAGCGGCAGGGCGATCTGGCGTGGCTGAAGGCGCGCGTGCGCGACATCACGCGTGGTGCACGGGTGCTGGACCTGGCGTGCGGCACCGGCTTCTGGACCGAGGCCATGGCGGACGCGCGCAGCATCGTCGGCGCCGACTACAACGACACCGTGCTGCGTATCGCGCGCGACAAGCGCATCGCCGGGGCGTCCTTCGTGCGTGCGGACAACGATGCGCTGCCGTTCGTGCCCGGTGCGTTTGATGTGATGACCGCAGGATGCTGGTGGTCGCATGTGCCGCTGCAGCGTTTGCGTGCACACGTCGAAGGGTTGCACCGCGTCGTCGGGCCAGGCGTACGCGTGCTCTGGTTCGACAACCAGTATGTGGCCGGCTCCAGCACGCCCATCGCCTACCGCGACGAACATGGCAACACGTGGCAGCGTCGCCCCCTGCAGGACGGCACCGAGCACGATGTGCTGAAGAACTTTCCCGACGACCCCGTGCTGCTGCAGACGGTGGCCGGCATCGGCAGGGATGTGCGCGTCACCCGCCTCCAGTATTATTGGACGCTTGAATACCTCACCAACTAGTTTGCGAGACACCCCATGAAACAGATCACCGCCATCATCAAGCCCTTCAAACTGGACGAAGTGCGCGAGTCGCTCGCCGACGTGGGGGTGACCGGGCTGACCGTCACCGAAGTCAAGGGTTTCGGCCGGCAGAAGGGCCACACCGAGCTGTATCGCGGCGCCGAATACGTGGTCGACTTCCTGCCGAAGATCAAGATCGAGGTGGTGGTGGCCGACAGCCAGGTCGAGAACGTGATCGATACCATCGTCAAGGCTGCCAAGACGGGCAAGATCGGCGACGGCAAGATTTTCGTGATGCCGGTGGAGCAGGTGATCCGCATCCGCACCGGCGAGAAGGACGAAGCCGCCGTGTAAGCGGTTCTTGGCCGGCGTGCCAACGCCGGCCGGTGTCGATCAGCGCGGCAGGGTGATGTTCCAGCGCAGCGCCACCAGCCGCCCGATCACGATCGCCAGCGTGGCGATCACCACGGATACGCTCGGCAGCAAGTCCGTATGCGTCAGCCCGACGTAGAGGAAGCACCCGAGAAATGCGCACGTCGCGTACGGGTGGTTGTCCCGCAGCAGCATGGGCACTTCATTGCAGACCACATCGCGCAGCAGGCCGCCAAAGGCCGCCGTGATGACGCCCATCATCACCGAGACGAAGACCGGCACGCCCGCATCCAGCGCCAGCTGCGTGCCAAGCACGCCAAAGAGCCCGAGGCCGATGGCATCGGTCACGATCAGCAGGCGGTCCGAGACCAATTGGCTTACCAGCCGGATCACCCAGTTGGCGAACAGGCTCATCACGAACAGCGCCAGCAGGTAGTGCTCGTGTTCCACCCAGTAGAAGGGCCGGCGATCGAGCAGCAGATCGCGTAGCGTGCCGCCGCCAAACGCGGTGAGGAACGCCACGATGAACGCGCCCACGGCATCGAGCCGTCGCCGCTTCGCCTCGGCCAGCCCCGAGATGGCAAACGAGAAGACCGCGAGGATCTCCATCCAGTGCATGACGAGTTCCAGGCGCGAGTGCATGGGCGTGCTGTTCTTGTTGTATCGACTGGGTGCTGCTTCAGGAGCCGTGCGGCTGGCGCAGCAGCACCAGCACCGCGCCGGCGCCGCCGGCCGTGTTGCGCGGCTCGACGAAGGCGATTACTTCTTCCTTCTGCACCAGCCAGGAACGCACCTTGCCCTTGAGCACGGGCGTCCGGTCGGGCGAGCCAAGGCCCTTGCCGTGGATCACGCGCACGCAGCGGATGCCGCGCTGCACCGCCCGGCGCAGGAACGCCGCCAGCGCCTCGCGGGCTTCATCGCGGCGCAGGCCATGCAGGTCGATCTGGTCTTGCGTGGCCCACTCGCCGCGGCGCAGTTTCTTCAGTACGTCGGCGCCGATGCCGGGGCGGCGGTACGACAGCGTGTCGTCGGTGTCGAGCAGGTTGTCCACGTCGAATTCGTCCGACAGGGAGGCATCGAGCACGCGCTTGTCTTCGGCGCGCGAGTGCACCGGGTCGGGGGCCGGAGGATTGCGCGGATGCTCCACGCGCCTGTTCTGGCGCAGCGCACTGACCTCGCCGATGCTGGCGCGGAAGATGTTGGCCTCTTCGGCCGCCTGGCGTGCCGCCGCTTCGGCGCGCTGGCGTTCGGCTTCACGGGCCTCGGTCTCGTGCTTGAGCTGCTCGCGCAGCTTGGCAAGATCGGTCAGCCCGAGCTTGTTGGCGGGAGTGGAGGCGCGTTTCATGGCGAAGGGCAGATCAGGTGGACCGTGCGTGGATTATACGAATGCGCCGCACATGGCAAAGCGGCCGATGGTCGCCCATCGGCCGCTGCCAGGACGGGGCGCAGCCCGCTTAGTTCTGCAGGCCCTCCAAGTAGCGCTGCGCGTCCAGCGCGGCCATGCAGCCCGTGCCGGCGCTGGTGATGGCCTGGCGGTAGATGTGGTCCTGCACGTCGCCGGCGGCGAACACGCCAGGGATGTTTGTGGCCGTGGCCATACCGTCCAGGCCGCTCTTCGTGCGGATGTAGCCCGTGTCGTTCATCTCGAGCTGACCCTTGAAGATGTCGGTGTTCGGCTTGTGGCCGATGGCGATGAACACGCCCGCCACCTTGATCTCTTCGGTCTTGCCTTCATTTTCGTTGGTGCCCTTGAGGCGGGCGCCAGTGACACCGGACTCGTCGCCGAGGATCTCGTCGAGCACCATGTTCGTCCGGAGCTCGATCTTGCCTTTCTTCTCCTGCTCGTGCAGGCGGTCGACCAGGATCGGCTCGGCGCGGAACTTGTCGCGGCGGTGGATGAGCGTGACCTTGCTGGCGATGTTCGACAGGTACAGCGCTTCTTCCACGGCGGTGTTGCCGCCGCCCACCACGGCCACTTCCTGGCCCTTGTAGAAGAAGCCGTCGCAGGTGGCGCATGCGGACACGCCGCGGCCCGCGAACTTCTCTTCCGACGGCAGGCCGAGGTACTGCGCCGAGGCGCCGGTGGAGATGATCAGCGCGTCGCAGGTGTACTCGCCGGAATCGCCGATCAGGCGGATCGGCTTTTCATGCAGATGCGCAGTGTGGATGTGGTCGAACAGCACCTCGGTCTTGAAACGCTCGGCGTGCTCCAGGAAGCGCTGCATCAGCTCGGGGCCTTGCAGGTGCTCCTTGTCGGCGGGCCAGTTTTCAACGTCGGTGGTGGTCATGAGCTGGCCACCCTGGGCCAGGCCCGTGATCAGCACCGGGTTCAGGTTGGCCCGGGCGGCGTAGATGGCGGCCGTGTAGCCGGCGGGGCCGGAGCCGAGAATCAGCACTTTTGCGTGTTTTGCCATGATGCGTTCGGTTTGTGCGCGGCACGGGGTGAAGGTTGAAAGTAAAGCGGCCGCCGTGCAGGCTAGGTGAGGGTGATGGCCGCCATTATAAAGTGGGCCCCCCTCGTCCGCCCGGTTGTAAATTCCAATGGCGGTGATAGGGCCGCGTTACAATCGTTGCCATCGCATTCGTGCAGTCCCAAGCCGCGCGGCCCACCTGCCGGGCGGCATATCCGTCTCCCGCATGGCCCGAGCTTCCACCACTCCGACGACCCGTACCGACCCCGCCGCACTGCCCTCCCGCATCGGGCGGCTGCTGGGCGAGGTCCGCTGGTTCCTGTTGCTGGCGGTGACCATCGCCTTCCTGATCATCCTCCTGTCATACAACAGGGCCGATCCCGGCTTCACCCACGCCAGCCAGGTCGACCAGATCCGCAACCTGGGCGGCCGCGTGGGCGCGTGGCTGGCCGATCTGCTGCTGTTTGTCTTTGGCGCGTCGGCCTACTGGTGGGCGGTGCTGCTGGTGCGCAAGGTGTGGCGCGGCTGGCGCGAGCTGATGTCGGACGAGCGCCTGCCCCGCACGGCCATGCCGCGCGTTGACGCCAGCGTCACGTGGATCGGCTTTGCGCTGATTTTGGCCTCCAGCATGGGCCTGGAAGCCATCCGCATGTACAGCATGCACATGAAGCTGCCGCGTGCGCCTGGCGGCGTGCTGGGCGACCTGATCGGCGGGGCGATGCAGCATTCGCTCGGCTTTACCGGCGGCACACTGGCGCTGCTGTTTGCGTTTCTGGTGGGGCTGTCGCTGTTCTTCCACTTTTCGTGGCTGAACCTCGCCGAGCAGATCGGCGCGGGCGTCGAGATGCTGTTCGTCGGCTTCAAGACGCGCCGCGAGAGCAAGCAGGACCGGGCCATCGGCGAGGCCGCCAAGGTCGAGCGCGAAGAGGTGGTCGAAACCCGCCGCGTGCGCATTGAAGAATCGCCGCCGGTGCAGATCGTGCGCCCGGCCGCCGTGGTCAAGAGCGAGCGTGTGGAGCGCGAGAAGCAGCAGCCGCTGTTTGTCGACATTCACGATTCCGACCTGCCGCCGCTGGCGCTGCTTGATCCGGTTCCGCCCGTGGTGGAAACCGTGAGCGCCGAGACGCTGGAATTCACCTCGCGCCTGATCGAGAAGAAGCTCAAGGATTTCGGCGTGGAAGTGCAGGTGGTGGCGGCCTATCCGGGCCCGGTCATCACGCGCTATGAAATCGAGCCCGCCACGGGCGTGAAGGGCAGCCAGATCGTCAACCTGGCGAAGGACTTGGCGCGTTCGCTGTCGCTGGTGTCGATCCGCGTAGTCGAGACGATTCCGGGCAAGAACTACATGGGCCTAGAGCTGCCGAACCCCAAGCGCCAGGCCGTGCGCCTGTCGGAGATTCTCGGTTCGCAGGTCTACAACGAGAGCGCATCGCAGCTCACGCTCGCGCTGGGCAAGGACATCGCCGGCAAGCCGGTGGTGGCCGACCTGGCAAAGATGCCGCACTGCATGGTGGCCGGCACCACGGGTTCCGGCAAGTCGGTCGGCATCAACGCGATGATCCTGTCGCTGCTGTACAAGGCGAAGGCCGACGCGGTGCGCCTGATCCTGATCGACCCGAAGATGCTGGAACTGAGCATCTACGAAGGCATTCCGCACCTGCTGTGCCCGGTCGTGACGGACATGCGCCAGGCCGGCCACGCGCTCAACTGGGCCGTGGGCGAAATGGAGCGCCGCTACAAGCTCATGAGCAAGATGGGCGTGCGCAACCTGGCCGGCTTCAACAAGAAGATCGAAGAAGCCGCCGCGCGCGAAGAAAAGATTCCCAACCCGTTCAGCCTCACGCCCGACGCGCCGGAGCCGCTCGACAAGCTGCCGATGATCGTCATCGTGATCGACGAACTGGCCGACCTGATGATGGTGGTCGGCAAGAAGGTCGAAGAGCTGATCGCGCGGATTGCGCAGAAGGCGCGTGCGGCCGGCATCCACCTCGTGCTGGCGACGCAGCGTCCGTCGGTGGACGTGATCACGGGCCTGATCAAGGCCAACGTGCCGACGCGGATCGCGTTCCAGGTCAGCAGCAAGATCGACTCGCGCACGATTCTCGACCAGCAGGGCGCCGAAGCGCTGCTCGGCATGGGCGACATGCTGTACCTGGCGCCCGGCACCGGCTTGCCGGTGCGCGTGCACGGCGCGTTCGTGTCGGACGACGAAGTGCATCGCGTGGTGGAAAACCTCAAGGCGCAGGGCGAGCCGAACTACATCGAGGGCATTCTCGAAGGCGGTGTGGCCGACGACGGCGGCGGCGACGGGTTCGGCGGCGGCGCAGGCATTGCAGGCGGCGGTGGCGGCGAAGCCGACCCGCTGTACGACCAGGCGGTCGACGTGGTGCTCAAGAACCGGCGCGCGTCGATCTCGCTGGTGCAGCGTCACCTGCGCATCGGCTACAACCGCGCCGCGCGCCTGCTCGAAGACATGGAAAAGGCGGGGCTTGTGTCCGCCATGTCGGGCAACGGCAACCGCGAAATCCTGGCGCCCAATCGCAACGGCAACGTCGTCGAAGAGGAATGACGCTGCCGTTACATCGCGTTACCGCGCGAGTGGAATGTTCCGGCGCGCTCGACGACTAACCACCACATCAACTGCTTACCGGGATTCCGATGTTTGTGTTGAAAGCACGTCACCTGATGGCCGCCGGGCTGGTCTCGCTGGCGGCATGGTCTGCCGGGGCCTACGCAGGCGCCGTCGAACAGCTCAACGCCTTCGTGAGCAACGTCACCACCGCGCGCGGCGAGTTCGTGCAGCGCCAGGTGAAGGGCGGCACCAACGGCAACCCGCTGCGTGTGGCCGGCACGTCCAGCGGCGACTTTGTCTTCTCGCGCCCGGGCCGCTTCGTCTGGCGCTATGTGAAGCCCTATGAACAGCAGCTCTCCGCCGACGGCCAGACGCTTTACATCTTCGACAAAGACCTGAACCAGGTCACGGAGCGCAAGCTCGATGCGTCGCTGGGTTCCAGCCCGGCCGCCATCCTGTTCGGCAGCAACGACCTGTCGAAGAACTTCGCGCTCAAGGAGGGCGGCACCAAGGACGGTATCGACTGGGTTGAGCTCACGCCCAAGGCGAAGGACACCCAGTTCGAGCGCATCGCCATCGGTTTTCGCAGCGGCGAGCTGCAGGGGATGGAGCTGCGCGACGCCTTCGGGAACACCACCCTCCTGACGTTCTCGAACATCCAGAAGAATCCGCAACTGCCGGCCAACGTGTTCCGCTTTACGCCACCCAAAGGGGCCGACGTCATCAAGCAATGACGCGTGGAGGCCGGCGCCGTTGCTGTCCTAGACCAGGAGACCGACCATGCCTTTGCCGTTCACCACGTCGCTGCACCGAGCCGCCGCTGTTGCCGTTGCGGCGTCAGCGGCGGTTGTGTTTGCGGGATGCGCCTCCACGGGTGCGTCCCGTTTTGATGTCGATTCGTTCCTCACCGCGCCGGACACGGTGCTGGCAGAGGCCTTGGTCAACAAGGATTTCCTGCATGCGACTGAGCTGCCCAGCGCCGAGTGCAGCGCATTGGTGAAAGGCCACGCCGGGCAGGTCGTGCCGATCCAGGCGCCGGTTGATCCGCGTCTGCCTGAGGCTTCGGCGCGTCAGCCGTTCGTGATTCAGCCGCCAGCCAGCGAGAACGTCTGGCTGCTGCTGCGCGCGGCCAACGGCACGCAGTCGTGCCATGGGCCGCTTCCGGCCAAGGCGTTTATGGGGTTGGTGCAGCGCGCGTCGAACTGACGGCATGCGCGTCTTTTAGGCGTGGGCCGCTTTCATGTCGGCAATGAAGGCGGCCAGCAGATCATTGCGCCGGGCATCGCGGCGCACCACCATGTCGAACGGCACCTCGTAGCGCATGGCAGCGGGTGCCAACGGCGTCAGCAGGCCCTGCGCCACATAGGGCGCCGCAAAGTGCTCCGGCAGGTAACCCAGGTGCCGGCCTGACAGCACCAGCATTGCCACCGCTTCCATGTTGTCTGCCACCGCAGTCACCGGCCGCTCGGCCGGCGAGCCCGCCGCTTCCGGCAGCGGATAGCTGCGCCACGCCCACGCGTGCGCCAGTGCCTGCGCGGGCGTCACGTCCCCAGCCTTCTTGAACAGCGGATGGCCGCGCCCCGCATACGCAAGCTGCGTCTCGTGGAAGATCGTCGTGTAGTCCAGCGCCGGCACGCGGTGCCAGAAGTAGCCGATCGCCATATGGATCTTGTTGTCGAGCAGCAGTCCTTCCAGCTCCCCGGGCGGGCGTACCGAGACCGTGAAATGCACGGATTCATCGCGTTGCCGAAAGCGCTCGATGGCCTGGCTGATACGCGCATTCGCGTTGACGGGCGCATGGCCGATCAAGCCGAGATTCAACGTGCCGACCAGCGTGCGGCCCACCTTGCGCGCCTCCGCGCTGAAGACGTCGAGTGCGCCCAGCAGCTTGCGGGCGGAATCGACGAAGCGTTCGCCGCGCGCGGTGAGCCGGAAGCCACTGCGGCCGCGCTCGCATAGCCGGTAGCCGAGTCGCGTCTCCAGCGTGGACAGCTGCGTGCTGATGGTGGATTGCCCCACGTTCAGCGTTGCCTGGGCAGGGGTGATGCCGCCCGCGTCGACCACGGCGAGAAATACGCGGATCAGTCGCAGATCAAGGTCGGAAGCTTGTCCCAGCACGGTCGATACATCGATCTATATCGATGTTTAATTCGGAGATTTCGCATTCTACGTGCGAAATCCATCGGCAAGAATGCAGCGTATTGACCCTCCTTACATCGTCTCGGGACGATGTGACCATGCGACTGCCATGAACGACCGCGCCGATCTCTTCCAGCCCGCTTCGGGCAACGCCATGCCGCGTTTTGGCGGCATTGCCACCATGATGCGGCTGCCTGCCGCCACGTCTGCCGCCGGGCTGGACGCCTGCTTTGTCGGCGTGCCGTTCGACCTGGGCACGTCCAATCGCAACGGCGCACGGCTCGGGCCCCGGCAGATCCGCGCGGAATCCGTCCTCCTGCGGCCGTACAACATGGCCACACGCGCTGCGCCGTTCGACTCGCTGCGCGCGGCCGACATCGGCGACGTGCCGACCAACCCATACAACCTGCATGACTCGATCGCGCGCATCGAGGCCGCATACCGGGAGATCATCGCCGGCGGCTGCCGCCCGATCGGCCTGGGCGGCGACCACACCGTCACGCTGCCTATCCTGCGCGCGATGCATGCCAAGTACGGCCGCATCGGCCTCATCCACGTGGACGCGCATGCCGACGTCAACGACACGATGTTCGGCGAGAAGATCGCGCACGGCACGCCATTTCGCCGCGCGGTGGAGGAGGGCTTGCTCGATTGCAACCGCGTCGTGCAGATCGGCCTGCGCGGCACCGGCTACGCGGCCGAGGATTTCGACTGGTGTCGTGAACAGGGCTTTCGCGTGGTGACCGCCGAGGAATGCTGGCACCGATCGCTCGCGCCGCTCATGGAGGAGGTGCGCGCTCGCGTGCAGGGCGGCCCGGTCTACATCAGCTTCGACATCGACGGGATCGACCCGGCCTATGCGCCGGGCACAGGTACGCCGGAGATTGGCGGCCTGACCGTGCCGCAGGCGCTGGAGATCGTGCGCGGCGCACGCGGTCTCGACATCGTCGGCGCGGATCTGGTCGAGGTGTCCCCCCCATACGACCCGTTCGGGACGACGGCGTTGCTCGGCGCCAACCTCGCGTTCGAGATGCTGTGCGTGCTGCCCGGCGTCGAATACCGCGCCTGACGCGACACCCATAAGAACAGAGAGGAGACCCCATGCAAGCAGCGCAGTCGATCGCCCAGCCACGCCGTGCGGCGATGGCATCGTTCATCGGCACCACCATCGAGTGGTACGACTTCTACAGCTACGCCACGGCGGCGGCGCTTGTCTTCGGGCCGCTGTTCTTCCCGGGAGAGAACCGCTTGCTGGGGCTGCTGGCTTCGTTCGGGTCGTTCGCCATTGGATTTCTTGCCCGGCCCATCGGCGGCGTGCTGTTCGGCCGCATCGGCGACAGGCTCGGCCGCAAACGCGCGCTCATGGGCACGCTCACCCTCATGGCCGTTGCCACCGTGCTGATCGGTTGTCTGCCCACCTATGCGCAGGCCGGATGGATTGCGCCGGTCGCGCTGGTGGCGTTGCGTGTGCTGCAAGGCATTGCCGTGGGTGGCGAGTGGGGCGGCGCGGTGCTGTTGGCCGGCGAGCATGCGCCGAAAGGCCGGCGTACCTTCTTTGCTTCGTTCGCGCAGCTTGGCAGCGCCGGTGGCCTGATTCTGTCGATGCTGGCCTTTTCCGCCGTCAGCCGGCTCGAGCCGGAGGCCTTCATGGCGTGGGGCTGGCGCCTGCCCTTCCTGGCGAGCGCGGTGCTGCTGGCCGTGGGCTTTGTGATCCGCATGTCGGTCAACGAATCGCCGGAATTCGAGGCGATGCAGGCCTCCGGCGACGTGGCGAAGCAGCCGCTGGCGGAGGCGTTCAAGGCGTGGCCGCTGATCGCGCTGGCCATCGGCGCCAACGTGTACGGCATCGCGGGCGTGTACTTCAGCAATATCTTCATGATTTCGTATGCCACGCAGTACCTGCAGCTCGATCGCGCGATGATTCTCGACTGCATGTTCTGGGTGGCCGTGCTGCAGTTCTTCGTGCAGCTTGGTGTGGCCACGCTGGCCGACCGTTTCGGAACGCGCCGCATGCTGGTCATCCTCGCGGCCTTCGCGGTGGTCGTGCCGTTCATCATGCTCCCGCTGGTCCGCATGGGCGAGGCGCATACCGTGTTTGCAGGAGTGGCCATCGCCACGCTGGCCGAGTCCGGCTACTACGCGATCATCGCGGGCTTTGTCAGCGGCATGTTTGCGGCGCGCATCCGCTACACGGCGATCTCGTTGTCGTATCAGGTGTGCGGCGCCTTTGCGGGTGGCCTGACACCGCTGCTTGCCACGGTGCTGGCCGATCGCTTCTTTCCGTTGTGGTGGCCGATGGCGATCTTCTATGCCGGTTTTGCGGCGCTGTCGCTGACGTGCGTGCTCTGGATCGGCAAAGGGGGGCCCATCGCCGAGGAGCGGGCCCTGAACGCACGCGCCACCTGACACGGCCGTGCGAAGCGGCCGGCGAGCGGATTCTGCGACAATCTCCGCATGAACGCTTCCGCATCTCTCTTCCCAGACGCGCCCGCCCACATGCCGCTGGCCGAGCGCCTCCGCCCCCATTCCGCCGACGATGTGATCGGTCAGCAGCACCTGCTGGGGCCGGGCAAGCCGCTGCGCGTGGCGTTTGCCTGCGGGGAGCCGCATTCGATGATCCTCTGGGGCCCGCCCGGCGTCGGCAAGACCACGCTGGCGCGGCTGATGGCCGATGCGTTCGATGCCGAGTTCATCGCGCTGTCGGCCGTGCTGTCTGGCGTGAAGGACATCCGCGAGGCGGTGGAACGCGCCGAGCAGTTCCGCGCCAACGGGCGCCGGACGCTGGTGTTCGTCGATGAAGTCCACCGCTTCAACAAGAGCCAGCAGGACGCCTTCCTGCCGCACGTGGAAAGCGGCCTGTTCACCTTCATCGGCGCGACGACCGAGAACCCCTCCTTCGAGGTGAACGGGGCGTTGCTCTCGCGTGCGGCTGTCTACGTGCTCAAGAGCCTGTCGGACGACGAGCTCAAGCAGCTGGCCGAGCGCGCGCGCCTGGCGCTGGGCAGCCTTGAGTGGACACCCGCCGCGCTCGATGCCATCGTGGCTTCCGCCGATGGCGATGGCCGCAAACTGCTCAACAACATCGAGATCGTCACGCGCGCCGCGCGCTCGCAGGCCGAGGGCGCGGGGGCCGGAAACCAAGTGCCGGTCATCGACGAGGCGTTGCTGGCTTCGGCGCTGTCCGAAAACTTACGCCGCTTCGACAAGGGCGGCGACGCGTTCTACGACCAGATCAGCGCGCTGCACAAGTCCGTGCGCGGCTCCGATCCGGATGCGGCGCTGTACTGGTTCTGCCGCATGCTCGACGGCGGCGCCGATCCGCGCTACCTCGCGCGCCGCATCGTGCGCATGGCCTGGGAAGACATCGGCTTGGCCGACCCCCGCGCCGCGCGCATCACCCTCGATGCGGCGGAAACCTACGAGCGGCTCGGCTCGCCCGAAGGCGAACTGGCGCTCGCGCAGGCGCTGATCTACCTGGCCGTCGCGCCCAAGTCCAATGCGGGCTACAACGCCTACAACGCGGCCCGCGCGTTCGTCAGTCAGGACAAGTCGCGCGCGGTGCCCGTGCATCTGCGCAATGCGCCGACCAAGTTGATGAAGGAGCTCGGCTACGGCCACGCCTATCGCTACGCCCACGACGAGCCCGAAGCCTATGCTGCCGGCGAAACGTACTTTCCCGACGATCTGCCCGCGCAGAACTGGTACGTCCCGACGCCACGCGGCCTCGAAGGCAAGATCGGCGACAAGCTGCGCCACCTGCGCGAGCTGGATGCGCAGTGGCACGCCGAACAGGACAAATCGTCCCGCAGCAAATAAAGGCGGCAGGCCGGTGCGATAAAATCGGCCTTTTCGGTCATTCCGATCGTTCGCAATCCTCGGTTTCCTCTCCCCACCATGCTTGATATCCAACTGCTGCGCAAAGACATCGACGCCGTTGCTGCGCGCCTCAAAGACCGCGGCTATGTGCTCGACGTGGCCGGCTTTGCCGCGCTCGAAGCGGAGCGCAAGGCCATCCAGACCCGCACGGAAGAGCTGCAGGCCCGCCGCAACAGCCTCTCCAAGCAGATCGGCATGCTCAAGGGCAAGGGCGAGGACGCCTCGGCGGTGATGGCGGAAGTGTCGGGCATCGGCGACGAACTCAAGGCCTCGGCTTCGCAGCTCGACGTGGTGCAGGCCAAGCTGCAGGACCTGATGCTGTCGATCCCGAACGTGCCGCACGAGAGCGTTCCGGTCGGCAAGGACGAAACGCAGAACGTGGAAGTGCGCCGTGAAGGCACCCCGCGCACGTTCGACTTTCCGGTCAAGGATCACGTGGATCTGGGCGCCGGGCTGGGGCTTGATTTCGACGCCGGCGCCAAGCTGTCGGGTGCGCGTTTCACGGTGCTCACGGGGCAGGTTGCGCGCCTGCACCGTGCGCTCGCGCAGTTCATGCTCGACACGCACACGCAGGAGCACGGCTATACCGAGGCATACGTGCCCTACATCGTCAACGCCGCGTCGATGCGCGGCACGGGCCAGCTGCCGAAGTTCGAGGAAGACCTGTTCCGCGTGCCGCGCAAGATGGGGCAGGGCGCGGACGGCGAAGCCGGCGAGCACGTCGAGAATTTCTACCTGATCCCGACGGCCGAGGTGCCGCTCACCAACCTCGTGCGCGACGAGATCGTCCCCGCGGATGCGCTGCCGATGAAGTTCGCTGCGCATTCGCCGTGCTTCCGCTCCGAGGCGGGTTCGTACGGCAAGGACACGCGCGGCATGATCCGCCAGCACCAGTTCGACAAGGTCGAGATGGTGCAGATCGTGCAGCCCGACACGTCGTTCGATGCGCTTGAAGCCATGACGAACGCCGCCGAGAACATCCTGCGCAAGCTCGAACTGCCGTTCCGCACCGTCGTGCTGTGCACCGGCGACATGGGCTTCGGCAGCACCAAGACGTACGACATCGAAGTGTGGATCCCCGCGCAGAACACGTATCGCGAGATCAGCTCGTGCTCCAACATGGGCGACTTCCAGGCGCGCCGCATGCAGGCCCGCTTCCGCAACGCGCAGGGCAAGCCAGAGCTGGTGCACACGCTCAACGGCTCGGGCCTCGCCGTGGGCCGCACGCTGGTGGCCGTGCTGGAGAACTACCAGAACGCGGACGGCTCGGTCACCGTGCCGGCGGCGCTGCGCCCGTACCTGGGCGGCCAGGAGGTCCTGAAACCGGCGGGTTGACGCTGTTGTGTCAGCCTGTTGATTTCGGCGGAAGAAATCTGCTATAGTCGCGGTTTCGCGATTCAGCGACCCAGTTACCGGAGAGGTGGCAGAGTGGTCGAATGTACCTGACTCGAAATCAGGCGTACCGGCGACGGTACCGTGGGTTCGAATCCCACCCTCTCCGCCATTACTGCTTAGCCAAGCTAAACTCCCAAGAAACAACGTTTT
>NZ_LWRX01000015.1:0-655 GCF_001683835.1 Ralstonia sp. RL
TTTGATGCGTTGCAATTTGGGGCGGGGTGGCTCGGGCGGCGGTTCATCGGCCGGCGCTGCCGGCGCCTCCTGCCCGGTGGCCTCTCCGCCGGTTGCCGGATGCCCGTCCTCCACCTCGAAGGCCATGCCGGCACCGTTTTCGCGGGCATAGATCGCTGTCACGCGACCGACCGGCACTGACAAATCACGGGCGACCCCATTGAAGCGGGCTTGAAACTCGATGAACTCATTGCCCATCTGCAACTTGTTGGTTGCCGCCGGCCCGAGATTGAGCACGATCTGGCCACCGCGCACATATTCGCGCGGCACCCGGGTACGCTCGTCGACCTCGACCGCGATATGCGGCGTGAAGCCGTTATCGCAGCACCACTCCCAAAGGGCACGCAGCAGGTAAGGCTTGGTGGACGGCAGCTCCATGCTTACTTGCGCATCGCCTTTTCCGACGGCGTCAGCGCGTCGATGAAGCCCTGGCGGCTGAAGATGCGCTCAGCGTACTTCATCAGCGGCGCCGCGGCCTTGCCCAGGTCGATGCCATAGTGATCGAGACGCCAGAGCAACGGCGCGATGGCCACATCGAGCATCGAGAACTCATCACCCAGCATGAACTTCTGCTTGTTGAAGATCGGCACGATCTCGGTCAGGCGGGCCTTGATCT
>NZ_LWRX01000165.1:0-718 GCF_001683835.1 Ralstonia sp. RL
GCCATCGCCGCAGCCCAGTACAAGGCATCTCGTGCGTTGGTGTTTCTGTCCGCAGTGGATGAGCAGACCGCCGCCGTGCTGCAGGACAAAGGCTGGCAGGTGCTCGATTTTTCGGACGCTTCACACTGGCCACAACAGTTCGTCGCACACGCCGATGTATTCGGCCCCAAGGAATAAAGGTACATGACAGCCCTTGAACACGACTTTCTGCCCGGCAGCCTGGTGCGCGCCCGAGGCCGCGAATGGGTGGTGCAAAACGACTCCCGCCGCGACTGGCTGCGCCTGCGTCCATTGAGCGGCGCCGAGGACGAAAGCATCGCCCTGATCCCAGAGTTGGAACTCCATCCCGTCGAACCAGCCTCCTTCGAATGGCCCGATCCCGCGCACGCCGGCAACCACGCCGCTGCGTTGTTGCTGCGCGATGCCTTGCGGCTGACACTGCGCTCCGGCGCCGGCCCATTCCGCTCCTTTGGCAATATCGCCGTGGAGCCGCGTGGCTATCAGCTGGTGCCCCTGCTGATGGCGCTGCGCCTGTCTACGGTGCGCCTGCTGATCGCTGATGACGTCGGCATCGGCAAGACCATCGAAGCCGGCCTGATCGCACGTGAGCTCATGGACCGTGGCGAAATCGCCCGCCTGGCCATCCTCTGCCCGCCACATCTGGTCGAGCAATGGCAAAGTGAGCTGGAAACGTCGGGTCATCGATCAGCTTAAGGAC
>NZ_LWRX01000240.1:0-6095 GCF_001683835.1 Ralstonia sp. RL
CGCCGCCAGCGTGGCGCGCGAGGCAGCCAGATCGTCGGCCAGCGCCTGATCGCGCTCGGTCTGATCGGCGATCTGGCGGTCCCAGCGGGTATGCGTATGCGTATGCGAATGGAAATCGAAGGTGCCGGCATCACGCATCGCTTCAACTTCCGACCAGCGCAGGAAAGCCGCGTCCCGCTTGCCCTCGGCGGCAGCGGCCATCGCCTGGCCGTGGGTCGGCACGTCCGGCACGCCGGGCTGGCCGGCATGCGGGCGAACCGCCCCGTCGCCCATCCAGCCGGTGATCAGGAACAGCGTCGCGCGCTGGCCAAATTCCTTGAGCACCGGGTGGGCATAAACCCAGTTGTCGAGGTAGCCATCGTCGAAGGTGACGAGCACCGTCTTCTTGGGCACCTGGCCGCTCGCCAGAATCTGCGCAAACTGGTCGGTGGACAGGGTGCTCCAGCCATTTTCCGCCAGCCACTGCATATGGGCCCGGAAGTTGTCCGGCGCACAGGTCACCAGCCCGGGTTTCGGGCTGATATGGTGATACATCAGCACGGGCAGCGGCTGCCCCCAGCTCATTGCGCCTCCAGCAGGCGCTGATACACGGTTTCCATGCCTTGCGCCATCACCTCGCGGGCAAACTTGCGACGGACGAATTCGGCGGCGTTGGCGCCCATCGACTGGCGCAACACCGGGTCGGCCAGCAGGCGGCTGAGCGGCTCGATCAGGGCCTTGCCGTCGTGGGGCGGCACCAGATAGCCGGTCTTGCCGTCGAGAATCACTTCCGGCACCCCATCGACGTTGGACGCCACGGCCGGCAAGCCCATCGCGCCGGCCTCGATGAAGGCCGTGCCGAGCGCTTCCTGATGCGTCGGCAACACGAAGACGTCGAGCGACGCGAGGACGTTGGTCACGTCGCGACGCAGGCCGAGCAGATGGATGCGTTCTTCCAGTCCGTCGGCGGCAATGCGCGCCTTCAGGTTGTCGGTCTGCGGCCCGTCGCCGGCGAAGACGAAATGGGCATTCGGAAAGCGCTTCAACACGTCCGGTGCCGCATCGAGAATGTCGGCATGTCCCTTCTTGGCGCGCAGGATGGCGACCGTTCCGACGAGCAGCGTATCGGCTGGCAGGCCCAATTCGTCGCGCAGATTGCCCTGCACGGTGGAGCGGTCGTAGCGCGAGAAATCGACGCCGGTCGGAATGGTCGTGATGCCTGCGCGCGGCACGCCGGCCTCGACCAGATAGTTTTCGACAGACTTGCTGACCGTCACGACATGATCAGGCAGCACGCTGTAGGTGAATTTCGAGGTGATGGGCAGCGCCAGATGACGGGTGCGGACAATGCGCGGACGATGCATCAGGGTGCGCGCCGCCATGCCGGCCAGCTGGGTATCGCGGCCGCTATGCGTATTGACGATGTCGGCTTTGAAACGCTTGATCACCGTGCGCAGGCGGAGGATCGCCGGCAGGTCGATGGCGCCGCGCATGTCGACGACAAACGTTTCAAAGCCGGCCTCCCGGGCGCGATCGAGAAGGCGCGCCCCGGGCCGGCCGACGACGGCCAGCGTGTGCCCCCGGTCGCGCATCGTGACCAGCTCGTTCAGTGTGCGGTTTTCCTGGCCGCCCCAGCCTTTCGACGACTCGGTATGCAGGATGCGCATCAGACGGCCACCTCTTCCGCCTTCTGCATGCGGTACAGACGGGCATACAGACCGTCATGGGCGAGCAGTTCGGCGTGCGAGCCCTCTTCCTGCTTGTGGCCGTGGGCAAGCGCGATGATACGGTCGGCGCGTTCGATGGTCGACAGACGGTGGGCAATGACCAGCGTGCTGCGCCCCTTCATCAGTTCGTCAAGCGCCGCCTGCACGTGGCGCTCGGATTCGGTATCAAGGGCCGAGGTCGCCTCGTCGAGGATCAGGATCGGCGCATTCTTCAGGATGGCCCGGGCAATGGCCAGACGCTGACGCTGACCGCCGGACAGCTTGACGCCGTTCTCGCCGATCATGGTATTCAGGCCATCGGGCAGGGCCTCGATGAATTCCAGCGCATGGGCTGCCTTGGCCGCGGCGCGGATTTCGTCGACCGTGGCATCGCGCTTGCCGCCATAGGCGATGTTGGCCGCAATGGTGTCGTTGAACAGCACGACATCCTGGCTGACCAGCGCGATGTTGTCGCGCAAGCTGTTCAGGCGGATGGTGGGCAGCGGATGGCCGTCAATGCGGATTTCGCCCGAATCGAGGGCATAGAAGCGCGGCAACAGGTTGGCCGCCGTCGTCTTGCCACTGCCGGAGGGCCCGACCAGCGCCACGCACTCGCCGGGACGCAGGGTCAGGGACAGGTTTTCCAGTGCCGGCCGCTCGGCCCCCGGATACGTGAACGTCACCCGATCGAACTCGACCAGCCCCCTGGCCCGCCCCAGTTCCTCTTTGCCTTCATCCGGTTCGGCGGCCTCGTCAATCAGCGAGAAAACGCTTTCCGCTGCCGCCAGGCCGCGCTGAATCGGCGCGTTGACGTCGGTCACCCGCTTCAGCGGCGCCATCAGCATCAACATCGCCGTCACGAAGGAAACGAAGCTGCCCACCGTCGTCTGGTCATGCGACGCCTGTTTGAGGGCGACGCCCATGATGATGGCGACGCCGGTGGCCGCAAAGAACTGAACCAAGGGCGATTGCGCTGATGATGCCATTGTGCCGCGCATGGCCAGACGGCGCTGCTCACGGACGGATCGGTAAAAGCGCTCCTCTTCGTAGGCCTGACCGCCAAAAATCTTGACCACCTTATGCCCTTCGATGGTCTCCTGCAGCACCTGAGTGATTTTGCCCATCGATTCCTGCTGGCCACGGGCAACACTGCGCAAGCGCTTGCTGAACACGCGCACGACGATGGCAATGAACGGCACCACGGAAAGCGTGATCAGCGTCAACTGCCAGTTCAGCCAAAGCAGCCAGATCAGCAAACCGATGATGGACAACGAATCCTTGATCAGCGAGGTCAGCGCATTGGTCGCCGCGCCGGCAACCCCCGTCACGTCGTAGGCGATGCGCGACATCAGGCGGCCGGACAGATTGTCGCTGTAATAACGGGTCGGCAGGCGCACCATGCGGGCGAACATGGCCTGGCGCAATTCGGCAACGACGTTATTGGACACCCAGCTCATCAGGTAGTCGCCGAGGAAACCAAAAATGGCGCGCACCAGAAAAATGCCCATGATCGCCAAGGGGTAGAACAGCCAGTCCCAGGGGCCGTTGGCCTTGGAAAAACCGTCATCGAGCAGCGACTTCATGATCGCCGGAAAGACCGGCTCAGCCAGCGAGGAGATGCCCATGCACGCCAGCGCGGCAAGAAAGGCCTTCCAGTATGGCCGAACGTAGGTCAGCAGCCGGAGATACAACTCGCGGCTGGTCATGTCATGAGACATGCACATCCTTGAAGCAAAAAGTAGAACCCGCGATTATACCCGGCCTGCGTTAGCGGCTCAGCCTATGGTAAAGCGCCAGCAGGCGGTCGGCCATCGCCGGCAGGGTCAGCGGTTCGGCCACGGCACGCGCGGCCTTTCGAGCCGCCGCGTTGCCGGCCAGCCCGGCCAGGTCGTCGAGGCGCTTCGCCAGGCCATTGATATCGACGGCATCGACCACCCAGCCGTTCTCCCCGACGCGCACCCATTCCTGCGCGCCGCAGGTCGTCGAAGTGAGCACCGGCAAGCCGCTGGCCAGCGCCTCCAGCGCAGCATTGGGGCACGGGTCGTACAGGGTTGGCAAGACGAAGCCGTCGGCAGCGCCGTACCAGGGGCGAACATCCTTGAACGGCCCGGTAAACAGCACGCGCTCGCTCAAGCCGAGTTGCCCGGACAGCTTACGCATCGCACTCAGCTTGCGGTCGGCGCCGACGATGACGATGCGCGCATCGGTGCGCTGCATGCGTGCCGCCGCCCGTAACAGTTGCGGTACGCCCTTGCGCTCGAAACCGCTGCCAACGAACAGCAGGACCGGCGCATCGTCCGGAATGCCGGCTACCGACCTCGTCGCTTCGCGGTGTTGGCCGGCCAGCCCGGGATGAAATGCCTCGGTATCGACCCCGTTGTAGATCACCTGCAACTTGTCCCGAGCAACGCCGTAGTAGCGCGCCACCTCGTCGGCCACCATCTGCGAATTGCAAATGACTGCCTGCAGGGCGGGATGGGCGAACATCGCCCTTTCCGCCCCCAGCACATAGCGGTGATACGGCGACCACCGCTGCGTCAGTCGCTGCAGCGAACCAAGGCTGCGTGCCCGATGGTCGAGCCAGGCGGCATGCACGCCGTCGCCGGCCCGGAAGATCATGCAGCCGGGAATGCGTTCGTGCGACTGAGTGATGTCAAAGCCCCCCTTCGCCATCTCGGCTTGCGCTGCGGCGGCAAAGCTGCGGTCGCGTGCCGCCCGGCCGCCGAACAGCCGCGAATAGGGCGGATCGCAGGTGATCTGCCGGAAACCGGCGCGGGGCGCACCGTCCCAGTTGCGGGTAATGAGCGAAACTTCGGCCCCCTCGCCGGCCAGCGCCCCGAGCGCGCGCTCGACGAAGCGCTCGGCACCGCCGAACGGGTTGTAACGCTGGCGAATGATGGCGATCTTCACGTGCCCAGCAGTTCCTGCACTGCTGCCAGCACGTCGTCGACGGCAATCGCCGTCAGGCAGTCGCTGACCTTGCCGCCGCCGCAACCGTCGTGACCGCAGGGACGGCACGGATGCACGGCGCTGGCCACGACGCGGCTGTTGGCGCTCCACGGCCCCCACTGCTTGTCGCCGGACGGCCCGAACAGCGCCACGGTCGGCGTGCCCACCGCCGCCGCGATATGCATCGGCGCCGAATCGACACCGATGAACAATTTCGCCACCTGGGTCAGCGCCGCCAGCTCCTTCAGCGACAACTGCCCGGCCAGGCTGAAGGCTGGCCGGGCCAGCCGCGTCTGGATGGCCGCCAGCATGTTCTGCTCGTCTTTGCTCGGCGCTGCCGTCAGCACCACCGGATGACCGGCCGCCTGCAGCCGCTCGACCAGCGTCGCCATGCGCTCGACCGGCCAGCACTTGAAGAACCAGCGCGAAGCCGGGTGGACATGGATGAAATCCTTGCCCTTCAGGCCAAAACCAGCCAGATGGACTGCCACCGCCGCCTCGGCCGCCGCCCCCGGCACCAGCGTCAGGCGCCGCTCGTCCGGCCGCGGCTGGATGCCTAGGCGGCGCAGCGCATCGAGATTGGTCTCCGCCATGTGGCGCAGCGGATTATGCAGGGTCTGCAGGTGCGAGAAGCTCCGTTGCCAGCGCTTGGGCCGCCCCTTGACCACCGGTCCGACCGACCAGCGCGGCTTGAGCAGCCGGCACAGCCAGGCCCCGCGCCAATGCTCGGTGAGGTGGATGAGCAGGTCGTAACCCCGCGCCTTGAGCGCGTTGTACAGCGCCAGCTCGGCCTTGAGCTGGCCCATCACCCCCAGCTGCTTCCACTTGCGGTCGATGGTATGCACCTGCGCGATGGCCGGGTGCAGCGTCAGCATCTCGGCCGTATCGGCATAGACGAGCGCATCGATTTCGGCCTGCGGCGCATGCGCCTTGAGCACCGAAAAGACCGGCGAACTGACCAGCACATCGCCGTGATGGCGCAGCTTGATGACCAGCGCGCGGCGGATTTCTCCAACCGGTATCGCGTCGCGCAGGGGCGTGAAATTTTCCATACCCGGCATTTTAGCGGGGGACATCGACCCGCGTGCAGGTGCCGTAGGCAAAGCTCAGCATCGTCCACCGCTCGGGCGGCAACCCCTGCCAATGCGCCACGAGCGTCCGGATCACCCCGGCATGGGTGACGACCACCGCCTCCGGCACGGTGAGCGATGCGACGAAATCGAGCGCCCGCCGCTGCAGGTCGCGCGCCGATTCGCCCCCCGGCGGCGCATAGCCGGCGACATCGGCGGCCCAGGCATCCAGTTCGGCGCGCGGAATATCGTCCCAGCGCCGCCCTTCCCACACACCGAAATGCATCTCGGCCAGACGATCGTCGATCATCGGCCGGGCTGCCAGACAGGCCGCCAGCTCGCGGCAGCGGCGCAAGGGGCTGGTCCACACCGGCACATCGCGTGGCAAGCC
>NZ_LWRX01000097.1:0-37351 GCF_001683835.1 Ralstonia sp. RL
TTACTTTCTTTGGCAAGACAAAGAAAGTGACTCAGCCCCGGCAGGGGATGAAACAAGGATGCACCACCAGCAACAAAATCAAACAACAAAACCAACCACCAAACCCCTACTCAATCCTAAGCGCCTCAAACGCCGGATTCCCCTCCGGATACTGAGGCTTCATCCCCTCGAACACCTCCAACAGGATCTCCGCGACCATCAGATTCCGGTGCGTCTTGGAATCCGCGGGGATCACATACCACGGCGCGTGCGGCGTGGCGGTGGCGTTGATCGCCGCCCCGTAGGCCTCCATGTACCCGTCCCACAGCTTGCGCTCTTCCATATCCGCCGGGTCGAACTTCCAGTGCTTGTGCGGATCGTCGATGCGTTCCTGCAGGCGCTTGCGCTGTTCGTCCTTCGAGATGTGCAGGAAGCATTTGACGATGGTCGTGCCGGTATCGACGAGCATCTGTTCAAACGCGTTGATGTGGCCGTAACGGCGCTTGCATTCGGCGGCGTCGATGTCGCCGTGCACCCGCGTGATCAGCACGTCTTCGTAATGGCTGCGGTTGAAGATGACGATCTCGCCGCGGGCGGGCGTCTGGGCGTGCACGCGCCACAGGTAATCGTGCGCGAGCTCTTGCGGCGTCGGCGCCTTGAAGCCGACCACGCGCAGGCCCAGCGGGTCCATGGCGCGGAACACGCCTCGCACGGTGCCATCCTTGCCTGACGTATCCATGCCCTGCAGGATGACAAGCACCTTGCGCCGATGCTCGGCATAGAGAGTGTCCTGCAGCGCATCGAGCCTGGCCGCCACCTCGGCCAGCCGCGCGTTGTCGTCGGACTTGCTGCCAGTGGAGAAAGGCTTGGCGGAGGCATCCAGCTTCGCGATCTTGAACTTGCTGCTGCCGTCGAAGCGATAGTCGTCAAGCCGGTTCGTGCCGTTCGAGCCCACGGTGCCTCCTGTTGTTCTGACGATGCGGCAGCCGGCCGCGCGGTACGGCTTATGCCTGGCGGCCTGCGGGAAGCTTCAGCGCGTCCAGGTCCAGCGTGCCCTCGAACACCGTGGTGGCGGGGCCGGTCATCATCACGGGCAGGCCGACACCGGCCCACGCGATGGTGAGATCGCCGCCGTGCGTAGCCACCTTGACGGGCGAATCGAGCAGCCCGCGCCGGATGCCGGCCACCACGGCCGCACAGGCACCCGTGCCACAAGCAAGCGTCTCGCCTGCGCCGCGCTCGTACACGCGCAGGCGGATGGAATGGCGGTCGACGATCTGCATGAACCCCGCGTTCACGCGACGCGGAAACACCGTGTGCGATTCGATCAGCGGGCCGTCTTCGAGCACGGGAAAGGCCTCGGCGTCGTCGACCACCTGCACGGCGTGCGGGTTGCCCATCGACACGGTGGACAGCCACGCCGTGCGGCCATTGATCTGCAGCGCGTGAAGCGTATCTTCGCCTTCCACGCGCGTGGGCAGGCCGTCCGGCACGAACGGCAAGCGCTCGGCCTCGAACACGGGCGCGCCCATGTCGACGGTCACCTGGCCATCGTCCTGCATCGTGAGCGTGGCGATGCCGTTCATGACTTCCACGCGCACGGTGCGCTTGTCGGTCAGGCCGCGGTCGGTGACGAACTTGACGAAGCAGCGGGCGCCGTTGCCGCAGTGCTCCACCTCGCCGCCGTCGTGGTTGAAGATGCGGTAGCGGAAATCGACGTCGGGCCGTGTCGAGCGCTCGACCAGCAGCAGCTGGTCTGCCCCCACGCCAAAGTGGCGGTCGGCAATGGCGCGCCACTGCTCGGGCGTGAAGTCGATGGGCGTCTGGATGCCGTCGAGCACGACAAAGTCGTTGCCCGCGCCGTGCATCTTGGTGAAGTGCAGTTTCATGGCAGGCCGCGCAGACGCGGCAATGAGCGATCGGAAAGCGACCATTCTAAAGCGAGCCGGGCGGCCGCGGCCGAAGCCGGGAACCGCGGCTCAGTAGATGCCGGGCATGCCCTCGGGCCGGTGCTTGAAGCGCTTGTGCACCCAGTAGTACTCGCTGATGCGCGGACGGATGGCGTCTTCAAAGAAGGCGTTGATGCGGCGCGTGTCGGCGGTCAGGTCGCGGGTGGGGTAGTTTTCCCACGCGGGCAGGATGCGCAGCGCATAGCCCTGGTAATTCGGCAGGATCTCGGTGTACATCGGCACGACCTTGGCGCCCGTCAGCGCCGCCATGCGCGGGATGGCGTTGAGCGTCAACGCCGGCACGCCGAAGAACGGCACGAACTCGGCGTCGCGCTCGCCGAAATCCATGTCGGAGATGAGCTGCAGCGCCTCGCCGCGCTTGAGGGTGCGCATGATCTGGCGGATGTTCTCGCTGCGCTCGAGCATGGTCGCGCCAAAGCGGCTGCGCAGCGTCTTCACGGCGGCGTCCAGCGCCGGATTGGCCATGTGCGTGTACAGCGAACAGCCCGCGTTGCCGACGTTCTTGCGCAAATAGTCGGTGAGCGCCAGCGCGCCGATCTCCACACCCGACAGGTGCAGCGTCACGAGGATATGCGGCTGGCCGTGCAGCGCCGGCAGGTTGGCCCGGTCGTCGATCCTCACCACGCGGTTCAGGCGCTTCTCCGATGCGTACCAGGCAAACGAGCGCTCCGCAAAGCTGCGGAACACCTTGCGGAAGACCTCGTGCGCCAGCGCCTCGCGCTCGGCATCGGACTTCTCGGGAAAGCACGCCTTCAGGTTGGCCAGCACCACGCGGCGCCGGCTGTTCGGAATGCGGTACAGCAGCCCGCCCAGCCCCTCGCCAAAGCGGGCAACAAACCCGTACGGAAAGAAAGACAGCAGCCACAGGAAACCCAGGCCGAGTTTGGCAAAGAAACGTTCCATAAAGTCAGCAGCGTCAGACAGCGGGCGGGGCGTCCACACCCTTTGGCTGCTTGTAGCGGTTATAGCCCCAGAGATATTGCGTCGGCGCCAGGGCAATCAATTGTTCGATTTCGGCATTGATCCGGCCGGCGGCCTGCGCCACGTCTTCGGGCAGCGTTTCTAGCACGCGCATGTGGGCCCGATAGCCTTTGCCGCGCGGCAGGCGCTCGCCGAACATCAGTACGATCGGCGCGCCGGACAGCCGGTGCAGCCGGTGCACCAGCGTCATCGTATACGCAGGCTTGCCGAAGAACGGCGCCCACACGCCTTCGCCGGCAGTGGGCGTCTGGTCGGGCAGGATGCCGACGGCCTCCCCGCGCTTGAGCGCGCGCACCACCATGCGCACGCCGCGCGGGTCGGCCGGCGCCATGTGCATGTTGGGCCGGGTGCGCATGGTCTCGATCCAGGCGCGCAGGCGCTCCTGGTGCGGCGGCTTGAACATCGCCGTGATCGGGCGGCGCTGCGCATACGCCTGCGGCAGCACTTCGAAGCAGCCAAGGTGCGGGGTCAGGAAGATGATGCCGCGGCCGTCCTCGAGCAGGCGTTCGTAGGTCGGCCAGCAATCGTCGAGCAGGCCGGGCGCGACCTTCAGTGAATCCTTGCGCACCCAGAAGTACGGCATCTCGAACACCATGCGGCCCGCGGACCGGCCGGCCTCCTTCAGCATGGCGGGGGTGACGTCGGGATAGGCGTGGCGGAAGTTGGCGATGAGCCGGTCGTGATAGCGCCCCGGCACCTTCGCGGCCAGGGCCCCCAGCCAGCCGCCCAGCGCCTGCAGCCACGACAGCGGCCAGCGTGAAAACAGCCAGAACAGGAAGGTCATGCGTGCGTGCGCGAAAGCAGTGTTGGTCGCAGTCGACAGGGCAGCAGGGTCTTGACAGGCCGTGCTGCGGCCCCAAAAAGTGCCGCGTATAATAGCGCGATTCGCCGAGTTAACTGACAACTTGCGGGGCGAATCCTCGGGCCGGGCCACAAACCTGGGCGAGGCAGCAAAATACCGCTAAAGCGTCGCCGGCCGTGGCACAAACGGATTGGCAACGTGATAGCCAATCTGGAGCTAACAGCCGTGTCAAACGACTTCCTCTTCACCTCGGAGTCGGTCTCCGAGGGCCATCCCGACAAGGTCGCCGACCAGATTTCCGACGCCATCCTCGATGCCATCCTGGCCGAGGACAAATATGCGCGCGTCGCTGCAGAAACGCTGTGCAACACGGGCCTCGTGGTGCTCGCCGGTGAAATCACCACGTCGGCCAACGTCGATTACATCCAGGTCGCGCGTGAAACCATCAAGCGCATCGGCTACGACAACACCGACTACGGCATCGACTACAAAGGCTGTGCCGTACTCGTCGCTTACGACAAGCAATCGCCCGACATCGCCCAGGGCGTGGACCGCGCCTCGGACGACTATCTGAACCAGGGCGCCGGCGACCAGGGCCTGATGTTCGGCTACGCGTGCGACGAGACGCCCGAGCTGATGCCCTTCCCGATCTATTACGCGCACCGCCTGGTCGAGCGCCAGTCGCAACTGCGCCGCGACGGCCGCCTGCCCTGGCTGCGCCCGGACGCCAAGTCGCAGGTGACGGTGCGTTATGTCGACGGCAAGCCGCACAGCGTGGATACCGTGGTGCTGTCGACCCAGCACGCGCCGGAGATGTCGCAGGAGGCCATCCGCGAAGCCGTGATCGAAGAGATCATCAAGCCGGTGCTGCCGTCGCACATGCTGGCCGACACAAAGTACCTGGTGAACCCGACCGGCCGCTTCGTCATCGGCGGCCCGCAAGGCGACTGCGGCCTGACCGGCCGCAAGATCATCGTCGACACGTACGGCGGTGCGGCACCGCACGGCGGCGGCGCGTTCTCGGGCAAGGATCCGTCGAAGGTCGACCGCTCGGCCGCGTACGCCGCGCGCTATGTCGCCAAGAACGTGGTGGCGGCCGGTCTGGCGCGCCAGTGCCAGGTGCAGGTCAGCTACGCGATCGGCGTGGCCCGCCCGATCAACATCACGGTGTACACCGAAGGCACGGGCGTGATCCCGGACGAGCAGATCGCCAAGCTCGTGCACGAGCACTTCGACCTGCGTCCGAAGGGCATCGTGCAGATGCTCGACCTGCTGCGCCCGATCTACGGCAAGACCGCCGCCTACGGTCACTTCGGCCGCGAAGAACCGGAGTTCAGCTGGGAAGCGACCGACAAGGCGCTGCTGCTGCGTGAAGCGGCCGGGCTGGCCGGCGAGCCGGTGAAGGCGCTGGCCTGAGCCTGCGTTCGCCTCAACAAGAAACCGCCCTTCGGGGCGGTTTTTTGTGTCCTGCCCGTTGTCATGAAAAAGGCCACCCGAAGGTGGCCTCTTCATGGAGTGCCGAACCGCAACCTACTGCTGGGCAACCGCCGCGCGAAACGCCGCATCGTCCAGCAAGGCACCGACCAGCTTCCGGTACAGCGCCTCGTACTGGCCGGCTGCCTGCGGGATCGCAGAGACACCCATGAACGGCGAGTCCCACGACGCCTGCGTACGCAGCGCGCGATCGTAGCGGACGGCGCCCGCCCGCGTGACGACGAACCGCGCGGCCAGCGCCGCCTTGCCGGTGCCGACCGGCGCCTCGACCGTGCTGTCGAGCAGCGTGCCGGTGATCACCGCATCCGACCTGGCATCAAGCAGCCCCGCCGATTGCAGCTCCACGCGCAACGTCTCGCGCAGGTATTGCGCGAACGAGCCCGCCACCGGCGAGCGCACCATGTTGCTGCGGATGCTGACACCCTTGTCGATGCTCGCCGACTGCGCCGCATCCAGCGTGAACGTGCCTACTTCGACCGGGCCGATGGCGGGGGTGCCGCCGCGCAGCTTCGCCGCATTCTCGATGGTGGGTTTCGGCGGGCTCATCGGCATCTCGGCGCAGCCGGCCAGCAGCGCGGCGGCCAGCAGCCCGAGGCCGAGCGCGCGCACCGCGCCGGCGTCAGTTGAAGGCCGTGTCATAAGACAGGTCCTTCAGCGCGTTGCTCACCACATCGCGCGTCATCTGCTGGACAGCATCGAGCATCGACGCCGATTTCTGCACGCCCGCGGGCGGATTCGCGTTGCCGATCGTGGTGTGGATAGCGTGGCGCGCCGTCTTGACGATCGGCGTGGTCTGCCCTGCCGGCAGGTAGCTGACCGTGCAGATGTAGCCGTCCGTCACCGCGCTGCCCGCCAGACCGAACGTAAGCCCGGTCACGAAGCCCTTGGCGGCCGGGTTGTCGGTCAGCGGCACATTGTTCAGCGTCACATTGAGCATGCCGACGTTCGGAGTCGGCTCAGTCGAGACCTTGGCGAACAAGCCCGTGTCGGTCACTTCCTTGGCGACGGTATCCTTGAGCAGCGTCGTGGCACGCGGGTTCGGTGCGCCCTTCGTCTGGAACTCGAACACCAGCTGGACCGGTTTCGGGTCTGCAACCTTCTTCATCTCGGACGGCGGCACCAGCTTGGTCGCCGTGTCGACGTAAGTACTTGCGCACCCGGTCAGCAACGCCGCGCCAGCCAGCGCCGCAGCCATGATTACGCGGCGCACCAGCGTCCCGCCCCCAAATCTGCTGTTGTTGTTTTGCATACCCTGATTCTTCTGTGTGGTGGTTTGAACGTCAGTACGGGCAGCTGCGCTTCGTCCGCGCCCGCCGGACGGCGCCCCGGAAGGGCTCAGGGATGCTATCAGAGCGATGTGCCCGGCGCGCCCCTTTCGAAGAAGGGTATGCGAGCCAACCGAGCAACTTCGGTCAGGCGCCCCGGGCCCCTTCCGGCTACCGTATCGCCACCCAGGAGCCCCTTCCAATTGACGACCACCGCCACCGACCGCTACCTCGTCCGCATGCGCGCCGTGCTCGCGCACATCGATGCGCACCTCGAAGACGCGCTGAATGTGGAGCAGCTGGCCGGCGTGGCGGCGTTTTCGAAGTACCACTTCCACCGCCAGTTCACGCTGCTGTTCGGCATGAACGTCGGGCGCTACGTACAGTTGCTGCGCCTGAAGCGCGCCGCGCACCAGCTCGCCTATCGGGACGACGCGTGCATTACCGACATCGCGCTGGCGTGCGGGTACGAGGGGACGGAAGCCTTTGCGCGTGCGTTCCGCAGGCAGGCGGGGCAATCGCCGTCGGACTTTCGCGCCGCGCCGGAGTGGGCGCCCTGGGCCGCCGACCTGCACGCGCTGCGTGCGCTCAGGAGCCAACACATGCCCGCACAACTGCAAACCCAGTCCGTGGAGATTGTCGAACGCGACGCCATACCCGTGGCTGCCATCGAGCACCGCGCAGACCCGGCCGGGCTGGGCGACACCCTCCGCGCCTTCATCGCCTGGCGCCGCGAGCACCGGCTGCACCCGAGCATTTCGGCCACGTACAACATCGTCTACAACGACCCCGACGATGTGCCGCCCGAAGACTTCCGTATCGACATCTGCGCGGCAACGCCAGAGCCCATCGCGCCGAATGCGGCGGGCGTCATGGCCAAGACACTGGCCGGCGGCCGCTACGCCGTACTGCGCCATACCGGCTCCGGCGACACGCTCGGCCAGAGCGTCGCCTCTCTGTATGCCGAATGGCTGCCCGCCAGCGGCGAGGAACTGCGCGATGCGCCGCTGCTGTTCCAGCGCGTGCGCTTCTACCCAGATGTGCCCGAGCACGAAGCCGTGACGGACATCCTGCTGCCGCTCAGATAAGCGCTCAGGCGTCGAGCCGGATCTGGATGCCGGTGGCCGTGTAGACGGCCGTGGCCTTGAAGCCGTCCACCACCACGGAAGCGAACTGCCGGTTCGGGCCCGCGCCGTCGATCACCGCAATGGTGTCGCCCACCTTCGGTGTGTAGCCGTTCACGAACTTCACGTGCAGCGTGCCGCCGGCGATCGTGGTGAGCCCGGCCACGCTGAGCCTGCCCTGGCCGTTCGGGCCGATGGCCAGGTCCAGCGTGGTGCCCTGCAACTGCGTGAACTTGCCGGCAATCGCCACGGCCGCCGGCGCGTTGACGGCCAGCGTGCCGGCACCGAGATAGACATCGCCCGTGCCCAGTGCATTGGCCGACTCGGCCTCCAGCACGCCGCCCGCGATCTGCGTGCCGCCGCTGTAGGTATTGGTGCCCGCCAGGCGCAGCGTGCCGGTGCCCTGCAGCGTCAGCTTGCCCGCGCCCGAGATGGCGTTGCGCCACGTGTCGGCCGCGTTGAAACCGCCCAGGGTCGCGTCCATCGACACGACCACGTTGCCGTTGAAGGCGCCGTAGCCATCGGCGGCAGCAAACAGGTTCAGGCGGCCCCAGCCTTCGGCATCATCGAGCACGGGGTAGCCGGAGGGCAGCTCGGTGGTCTTGAGCACCACGCGGCGCTGCTCTGCGCTCAGGTATGGGAAGCGCGTTTCCAGCAGCACCTCGGCGCCCTTGGGCACCACCGGCGCAAGCGCCGTGCTGCCGATCGGCGTGAAGCCGAAGGTCATGCGGCGCGTGAAGTTGGCCTGGTTGGTGGCGTAGTCGGCAAAGCGATCGGTGGCGGGCGTGCCGGACTGCGCAAGCGCCGGGAAGCTCGTGGCGTCGGTGCCCGTCTGCGCCATCAGGCCGGCGTGGGCCTGCCGGAATGCATCTGCCTTCAGCGTGGCGTTGGCCGGGTCCGCCAGGTTGGCCGCCGCCGCCGCAATGCCGAGCATGCGCCCAGACATCACGTCCAGCGGCGAGTGCATGCCGGCCAGGATGCGGTTCTCACCGAGCTCCATGCCGCGCGCGAGCATCTGCTGGAAGCGCTCGGGCACCAGGTAGGCCATCGCCACGGCATCGCGCATGGCTTCCGCCGAATGGCCGCTGATGAAGCCACCATCGGTGGCGGGCGTGGGGCTTTCGGCCGGCACCAGCGTCGGCACGACGACCACGCTGCTGCTCCATCGATACGGCCGCGCATATTTGTAGAAGCGCTTGGCCGGCTCGGTCGAGGCGTTGTTGCCGAGCGTGTTGATCAGGTCGACGACCTTGCCGAACGCCGTGTTGCCGCCCGCGGTGCCCACGCCCGTGTTGTTGCCGCTATCGTTGTAGAGCACGGTGCTCGCGTCCGCCGGGATGGTGGTGATGGACGTGGTCTGCTGCGCCAGCGTGCGCCAGGCCGCTGTGAGCGGCCCCATGCCGTCGGTCACGCTGTAGCCCTTGCCGCGGCGGTCGTCAAAGTAGGCCGCATCGGCCTGGGCCTGCGTGCGGTTGGTCGTCGCGTTCACCACGTATTGCACGTTTGCGTTCAGGACCGGCAGATTGAGCGGTGTGCCGCCCGGCGTGCCGTCGTTGGGCAAGCCCGTCCAGCTGGAGGCCACCACCGCCGGAAACGCCCCGTTGGCCGGCGCGTTCACGCCCGCGTCGACGATCTCCGTGAGCGGCTGCCACAAATCGAGGAACCGCGTGAACAGCCGCACCCCGGCATTGGTGCCGAGCGTGGCGTACCGCGCGTCGCCGCGCTGGTTCGTGGCGATGTTGTCCACAAAGGGCGGCACCCCGCTGGGCGCGGCGGCCGTGTCGACGAAGCCCGGGTCTGCCGGGGGTGCCGGAATGGCCTGTGTGGCTACCGGCGTGCTGGCAGGTGTGTCGTCGCCGCCACCGCAGGCAGCGAGCGCGAGCACCGCGGACAGCGCCACCAGGCTGGCATACACGCGCGGGCGGACAACAACGGAGCGGGCGAGAGAAGACATGGTGCAGGCGGGCCGTCGGCCAAAGAGACGCTGGAAGCCCGGCAGTCTCGGCCCAGCGTGTGAAACGCGCGTGACGGCTGCGTGACAAACGTGCGCGCCGCTGCACCACCTCAAGGCACGGCGCGTAAGGGCAGAGGCAGCGGCCGGTTATGTCACAGCGTGATAGAATCGCCGGCTGCATTTTTGTGACTTCTGGTGAAGCCTCGCGCGTGTTCACGGGCCATCGCCGTCCCGTCGACCATGTCCGCCCCGTTCCTGCCCCCCGCCCTGCGCCGCTGGCTCCATAGCTTTGTCCCCGCCCCCGTCACGGTGCGCTGGAGCGAGCGCGTGCGCTCCGCCGTCGGCGCGCTCGTCGGCATTCTCTTTACGGGCACGATGATGAAGCTGGTGCCGGGCGCACCGACGCTGATCCCGCTGCTGGTGGCACCCATGGGCGCCTCGGCCGTGCTGCTGTTCGCGGTGCCGGCCAGCCCCCTGGCGCAGCCGTGGTCGATCATCGGCGGCAACCTGGTGGCGGCCACCGTGGGCGTGACGTTCGCGCTGCTGGTCGATGATCCTGTGATTGCCTCGGCGCTGGCCATCTCGGCGGCCATTGGCGGCATGTTCGCGCTGCGCTGCGTGCACCCGCCCTCGGGCGCGGTGGCACTCACGGCGGTGATCGGCGGGCCGGCCGTGCATGCGCTGGGCTATCGCTTCGTGGCCGAGCCGATCCTGATCCAGTCGGCGCTGCTGCTGGTGGGCGCGCTGGTGTATCACGCCGCCACGGGCCACCGGTATCCGCACGCGCAGCGCCTGCCCGCCGCAGAGCGCCCGCCCACCGCCGCCGGCTTCACCCGCGCCGACATCGTCGCCGCGCTGCGCCGCCAGAGCGAGCTGCTCGACATCGACCCGGAAGACATCGAAGCCGTGCTGCGTGAGATGCAGCTCCAGGCCTACACGCGCACGTTCCAGGCGCTCACCTGCGCCGACATCATGACCCGCCCGGTGGTGACGGTGACGGCCAACACGTCGATCCCGCGCGCGCTGCAATTGCTGCGCCAGCACGGCTTCAAGGCGTTGCCGGTGGTGGACGACAGGCAGCACGTGGTCGGCATCGTCACCCGCACCGACCTGCTGGGCCTCGCCCCCGCCGACCTGCGCCAGACCCTGCGCCGGTGGTTCAGCATCGGCGCGCTCACCCCGCCGCGCGTGGCCGACCACATGAAGACGCGCGTGCAGACGATCCCGGCCAGCGCGTCGATGTCGGATCTCGTGCCGATGTTTGCCAGCGCCGGCCACCACCACATTCCCGTGCTCGATGCCGACGGGCGGCTGGCCGGCATCGTCACCGAGTCCGATCTCGTGGGCGGGCTGTACCGCCAGGCCAACATCGAGCCGCACCCCACGCAGACGGCGCAGCGCGCCTGAGGCGCCCGGCCGGGCATCGTCAGGTCGTCAGACCGCGTCGATGGGCGTGTCGCGAAACACGCTCAACTGCTCGGCGGCCGCCGAATACGCCACCAGGCGCGGGTAGTCCGCCGCCGGCACGCGGTCGGCCACCATCAGCTGGATGAAGGCCCACGACACGGCCACCGTCACACCGGCCTGCGTGAGTTCGCCGGCCTCCACCGGCAGCGGTACGTCCTTCCACTCGGCCTCCAGCGCATCCACTGCGGCCAGCAACTGGCTGTGCACGCGCTCCACCCACGGCCCGTGCACCTTCTCGGTCGGGCGCAGGTTGTGTTCGTAGACGATCTGCACGGCCTTCTCGCAGGCGGCCAGCGCCAGGCCGACGACCCGCAGCGCGTGCTGGCGCCGGGCAATCTCGGCGGGCATCAGGCTGCGGCCGGCCACACATTCCGCGTAGTCGATGATGAGCGTCGAATCCATCAGCACCGTGCCGTCGTCGCACACGAGCGTGGGCGCCTTCACCACCGGGTTGATCTCGCGAAAGCGGTCGACATGCCGGAAGACCGACACCGACGCATGCTCGAACGGCACGCCGAGCAGCTTGAGCGAAATGGCCGTGCGGCGCACGTAGGGGGAGTCGAGCATGCCGATCAACTTCATGGGTTCTCCTGGTGTGTGTGAAAGGGACGTCCATGATAGTCAGCCATGGCCGAGCGCGCTGGCTGCCTTGGGCACGTTTCCTGCGTCCGCGGCATCCACCGGTGCCGCCCCGTGCACCCTGCGAGCGGTATGCAGCTGGGTGCGTGCGTTTCTAAAATGCCTTCACGTTCATTGCAGTGACTCGGCCACACAGGAGACCCTATGCCGTTTCTCGCGCATCACCATGACTGCCCCGGCTGGAACGGTGAGATGGCGCAACGTGTGCTCGCATTCGATTGGTCGGCGACGGAGCTTGGCCCCATCGACGCCTGGCCGCACAGCCTGCGTGCGGCCGTGCAGATGGTGCTGGCCAGCCCGGTGCCCCTCGTCATGCTCTGGGGCAAGCATGGCTACATGATCTACAACGACGCGTATGCCGGCTTTGCCGGCGGCCGGCACCCGTATCTGCTCGGCTGCCCGGTCGAACTCGGCTGGCCCGAGGTGGCGGATTTCAACCGCCACGTCATGGAGGTCTGCCTGGCCGGCGGCACGCTGTCGTACCGCGACAAGGAACTCGTACTGCTGCGCAACGGCCGGCCCGAAGACGTCTGGATGGACCTCTACTACAGCCCGCTGCCCGATGACGACGGCAATCCGGCGGGCGTGCTCGCCATCGTGGTGGAGACCACCGAGCGCGTGCTGACCGAGCGCGAGCGCCAAGCCGCGGAGCAATCGCTGCGCCAGCTGACGGAAACGCTGGAACAACGCGTGGCCGACGCGCTGGCTGCCCGCGCCGAGGTGGAAGCGCAGTTGCGCCAGGCGCAGAAGATGGAAGCCATCGGCAGCCTGACCGGCGGCGTGGCGCACGACTTCAACAACGTGCTGCAGGTGATTGCCGGCAACCTGCAGATGCTGGCCGTGGAAGCCCCGGAGAGCCCCCGCATCCAGCATCGCATTGCCGCCGCCAACCGTGCCGTGCAGCGCGGGGCGACGCTCGCCGCGCAATTGCTGGCGTTTGCGCGGCGGCAGCCCTTGTCGCCGGCGGTCATCGAGCCTGCACACCTCATCCAGGGCATGAGCGAAATGCTGCACCGTGCGCTGGGCGAAACCGTCAAGGTCGAAACCCGGCTCGCCGACGATCTCTGGAACGTGCTGGCCGACCGCAACCAGCTCGAAAACGCGCTGCTCAACCTGGCGATCAACGCGCGCGATGCCATGCGCGGCGGCGGCGTGCTCACCATTGCGGCCAGCAACGTCACGCTCGACCGTACGCAGGTGCAGAGCCATGAGCTCGATGCGCTGGCGCCGGGCGACTACCTCGTGTTCTCCGTCACCGACACCGGCGTCGGCATGCCGCCAGAAGTGATCGAGCACGTCTTCGAGCCGTTCTTCACGACCAAGCCCGACGGCCACGGCACGGGCCTCGGCTTGAGCATGGTGTTCGGCTTCGTCAAGCAGAGCGGCGGGCATGTCGTCATCCGCAGCCAGGTCGGAAAGGGGACGACGGTGCAGCTGTACTTCCCCCGCTGCACCGAGGCCGCCCCGGCCGACACCCCCGGTGCACACGAAGCCACCGCCGCGCCCGTCCCCCAGGGCGGACGCGAAACCATTCTCGTGGTGGAAGACGACACCGACGTGCGCTGCACGGCCGTCGACATGCTGACCCAGCTCGGCTACCGCGTGCTGACCGCCCCCAACGGCGACGCCGCGCTCGAGCTGATGAACAGCGACACGCACATCGACCTGCTGTTTACCGATGTGATCATGCCGGGCGCCATCAAGGGCGGCGAGCTGTCGATCCGGGCCGCGCAGCGCGTGCCGCCGCTGCCGGTGCTGCTGGCCTCGGGCTACACGCGCGACGAGGTCGTGCGTGACGGCCGGCTGCCCGCCGGCGTCACACTGCTGGGCAAGCCGTACCGCCGCGACGACCTGGCCCGCCTCGTGCGCAGCGTGCTCGACAGCCACCGCGGCGCCCAGAAGACGACACCGGCCCCCGTGCCCGCCGCCCTGGCCGCCGCCAGTACAGCACCGCACGCCGACATCAGCGTCGCACGCCCCGCCGCCAGCCCGACGCTGCTGCTGGTGGAAGACGACGCCGCCTCGCGCGAGGCCATGCACGAATTGCTCACGGGGTTCGGCCTGCACTGCATGGCCGCCGCCAACGCCGAAGACGCCCTGGCCCTGGCCAGCACGCGCCCGTTCCACGTGCTGCTGGCGGACCTGACCCTGCCTGGGCAATCCGGCGCCGACCTTGCCCGCGCTCTGGTGCGCCGTCAGCCGACGATGCAGGTGATCCTGATGTCCGGCTACGGCACGCACGCCGAGATCGGCGAGCCGATTGCGGGGGCCCGGCTGCTAGGCAAACCCGTCGATCTGTCGGCCCTGCAGCAGGCCCTGGCGCCCTGGCTGAGCGCCGGCCCGCCGCGCAGCGCGACGCACGCGGCATAGTGGCCGCGGTGCGCCCCAGCCGATTGCAGTACGGCAGTGCCTGCGTGCCAACGTAGGCGCCGCACCTACACCGGCAGGAAACGCACCATCCGGACTTCGTCGGCATAGCCCTGCGCAGACTTGAGCGCGCGCGGCTGCAGGCCGTACGCAGTGAAGCCGCATTGCGCATACAAGGCCAGCGCCGCCGCGTTGGTGCGCACGACGGACAGGGTGAGCTGTTCCACCCGGCCCGTGGCCGCCGCCACGATGCCGTCCATCAGCGCCCGGCCCACACCGCGGCCCCGCGCCCGTGGCGCCACGTAGCCCCCCCCACAAACCCCTTCTGCGCGTGCCTGGCGCCGGTCTGCGCCTTGAAGCCGACCATGCCGGCGATGCCTGCGCCGTCATACGCGCCCAGCACCACCGACGTCGCCAGCCGCTTGGCAAACGCTTGCCAGGCCAGGGGGCCTCAGCGGCGTACGTCGAACCAAAGGCCTCCGGTGCACCCTGCAGCGCTGCAAGACGGATGGCGCGGCAGTCGGCCACATCGGCGGTGGTGCGAGGACGGATGGCAATGCTGCAGGGCGAGGTGGACATGGCAAGACGTGAACGCGCGCAAACCCTGACGAGTGCCAGTATCGCGCCGAATGCGCCGCTCTACCACGCGCGCTGGCGTGCACCTACAGCCGCGCCTCCGTCCATGAGGCCGAGGACCTTGTCGGCGGATTGGCCTATGTCGGCACCCCATTGCGCGTTTCTATGCTTGCCGTAAGCGCGGGTCTACGCAACACGTGACACCGACAACGAGGGGGAATCATGGCCAAGCTTTTCACAGCCCAAGCGGCACGCATCTGCAGCGCAACCGGGCAGCCCTCGCCGGCCCCGATTCCTCCGGCGCAGCGACGCACACACGGCCTGCAAGGCGCGGCGCTGGTGATGGCCGCAGCGCTGTCGGTCGGGCTCACGGCCTGCGGTGGCGGCGACGACGGCGGTACCACGCCGCCCACCGGCAACAACGCACCGGCGCCAACCCCCACGCCAACGCCAACACCTGCGCCAACACCTGCGCCTGCACCGAGCCCGGCACCGGCCCCCACGCCCACACCCGTACCTGCCACCTATTCCGTTGGCGGCACGGTCAGCGGCCTGGCCGCCGGCAAGAGCGTCACGCTGCTCAACAACGGCGGCGATGCGGTGACGGTCGGCGCCAACGGCAGCTTCCAGTTTCCGACCAGGCTTGCGCAGGGCAAGCCGTATGCGGCCACGGTCGGCACGCGGCCCTCGGGCGAGAACTGCACCGTCGCCAACGGCACCGGCACGGTCGGCACCGCCAACGTGACCAACATTGCCGTCACATGCACGCTGCGGCCGCTGTTCGGGTATGCGGTGAACTCGCTCGACGGCACCGTCTCGGCCTACACGTTGGACGCCACCACCGGCCTGCCCACGCAGATCGGCTCGACCGCCGTATCCGTGGGGAACGAGCCGCTGTCGCTCACGATCGATCCGGCGGGCAAGTTCGTCTACGTGGCCAACGCCAACGACAACACCGTGACGACGCTGTCCATCAACCAGACCACCGGCGCGCTCACCGTGGTGGGCTCGCCCACGCCCACCGGCAGCCAGCCCTACAGCATTACGCGCACGCCCAGCGGCAAGTTCGTGTACACCGCCAATTTTGGAGACAACACGCTCTCGGCGTTCTCGGTCAACACGACGACGGGCGCGCTCTCATCGCCGGCGACGGTGATCCCGGCCGGGGTCAACCCGTACACCATCGCCATCAACAGCGCTGGCACGTTCGCGTATGTCGTCAATGCCGACACCGCCAACACAACGGGCACGGCCATGGCGTTTGCCATCAACAGCACCACGGGCCTGCTCACGCAGGTGGGAAGCACCGTCACGGCGGGCAGCGTGCCGCAGTACATCACCCTCACGCCCGACGGCAAGTTCGCCTACGTTGCCAACTCCGGAGACAACACGCTCGGCGTGTACAGCATCGATGGCACCGGGGCGCTGACCGCATCGGGCTCGCCCGTGACGGCAGGTACCAACCCCTATACGATGGCCGTGTCGCCGGCGGGCAACTTCCTGTACGTGGTCAACATCCTCAGCAACAACGTGAGCGTGTTCTCCATCAACGCCGCCAACGGGGCGCTCACGCTGGTCGACACCACCGCCACGGGCGCCAACCCCGTCACCATCGTCATCAACCCGGCCGGCACGTTTGCCTACGTGGTGACGGCCAATGACAACACCGTCACCGCATACAGCATCAACGCCACCACCGGCAAGCTGACGGCCGTGCCCAGCGGCACCGCGGCCACGGGCCTGCTGCCGCGCGGAATGGCGCTGGTGGCCGTGCCCTGAGCCGCACTTCAGCGGCCTGCAGAAGCGCCAAGCCCCTTGCTCGCACAAGGGGCTTTGTGCGCCGGGCGCGCAGACAGCGCGGCCAGCCATCGCAAGTCAGCCGAGGCGCTTTCCGGCGCTACTGCACCGCCCCAATGAACGCCGCCAGCTCCGCCGTCTTCGGGTTGGCGAACACCTCCTTGGCGGGGCCGCTTTCATGGATCAGCCCCTGGTGCATGAACACGAGCTGATCGCCCACATCGCGCGCGAAGCGCATCTCGTGCGTGACCATGATCAGCGTCATGCCTTCGGCGGCCAGTTGCTTCACCACGGCCAGCACCTCGTTGACGAGCTCCGGGTCGAGCGCCGACGTGATCTCGTCGCACAGCAGCACCTTCGGCTGCATGGCCAGCGCGCGCGCAATGGCCACACGCTGCTGCTGGCCGCCGCTGAGCTGGTCGGGGTACGCATCAAACTTATCGGCCAGGCCCACCTTGGTCAGCATCTGGCGCGCGAGGTCATTGGCGTCGGCCTTCCTCATGCCCTTGACCACCACGGGTGACAGCGCCACGTTCTCGCCCGCCGTCAGGTGCGGAAACAGGTTGAACTGCTGGAACACCATGCCCACGTTCAGGCGCAGCGCGCGCAGTTGCGCGGGCGTGGCCTGCGAGCCCTTGAGCACCGCGTTGTCGACCACGATCTGCCCGTCGTCGATGGCCTCCAGCCCGTTGATGGATCGCAGCAGCGTGCTCTTGCCCGAGCCGCTGCGCCCGATGATGGCGACCACCTGGCCGCTTTCCACGCGCAAGTCCACGCCCTTGAGCACATGGTTGTTGCCGTAATGCTTGTGTACGGCGCACAGATCAACGAGCGGCATAGAGCTTCTTTTCCAGATGAGAGGCACAGAGCGACAGCGGCCAGCACAGCACGAAATACCCCAGCGCCACCAGCCCATAGATGAGGAACGGCTGGAACGTGGCATTGGCCAGCACCGAGCCCAGCTTGGACAGATCTTCAAACCCGATGATGGACGCCACCGCCGTGCCCTTGACGATCTGCACCGAGAACCCGACCGTGGGCGCAATCGACAGGCGCACCGCCTGCGGCAGCACCACATGCCGCATCTGCTGGAAGTAGCCCATCGCCAGGCTGGAAGACGCTTCCCACTGCCCACGCGGGATGGCCTCCACGCAGCCGCGCCACACCTCGGCCAGGTAGGCGCTGGTGTACAGCGTCAGGCCGATGGCGGCGGCCGTCCACGGCGACATCTCGAACCCCGCCATGGACGCCCCGAAGAACACCAGGAACATCTGCATGAGCAGCGGCGTGTTCTGGAAGACCTGGATGTACGCCTTGCTCACGCGCTGCAGGCTGGCGTTGCGGCCCACGCGTGCAAACAGCACCGCCAGGCCAGCGGTGCCGCCCAGCACAAAGGCCATGAGCGACAGCACCAGCGTGGCAAGCAGGCCCTCGCCAAGCTTGAGCAGGATGGGCAACAGAGGGATATCGGCGATCATGCGGCGGTCTCCGCAGGCGTGGTCGCAACGGTGCGCACGGCAGCGGGTGCCGCGGGCGCCCGGCGCACCACCACAAAGCGCTGCCCCACCCACGCCAGCAACTGGCGCAGCAGCAAGGCCAGCGCGAAGTACAGCGCGGTGACGATCAGGTACGTCTCAAACGCGCGGAAGTTGCGCGACTGGATGAAGTTGGCGGCAAACGTCAGGTCCTGCGCGGCGATCTGCGAGACGACCGACGTGCCCAGCATCACGATCACGATCTGGCTGCTCAGCGCGGGCCACACCTTCTGCAGCGCCGGCCGCAGCACCACGTGCCGGAAGATCGCCCAGCGGCCCATGGCGAGCGCGCTGGCCGCTTCCAGCTGGCCGCGCGGCGTCTCCTGGATGCCCGCGCGCACGATCTCGGTGATGTACGCGCCGAGGTTGACCACCGTGGTGAGCAATGCGGCCTGCCACTCGTTGATCTGCACGCCGAGCGACGGCAAGCCGAAGAACACGAACATCAACTGCACGAGAAACGGCGTATTGCGGATGGCCTCCACGTACACCTTGAAGAGTGCGTTGAACGGCCGGAGGCGCCACGCGCGGCACACGCCCCCGGCGATGCCGATGGCGCCGCCCGCCAGCGCGCCCGCCGCCGTGAGCGCGAGCGTAAAGCCCACACCCTGCGCCAGCTGGCCGCTGTAACCGAAGACCGCGCCAAAGTCGAATTGATAAGCCATAGAAAGATCCCGGATGCCGGGCCGCCGCACGTGGCCGCTGGTGTGCGGCCCATGCGGATGCGGCGTGCTTACAGTTGGGTGGGCAGCGGCATCTTGATCCAGCGCTGCGACAGCTCGTTCAGGCGCCCGTCCGTCTTGAACTTGGTGATGGCGGCGTTCACCTTGTCGAGCAGCGCGGTTTCACCTTTGCCAACGCCCACATAGCACGGCGTGTCTTCCACGGGGAACTTCAAGTCGAGCTGGCGCAGGCGCGTGCGCTCGTTGACCGCGTTGGCCACGATGTTGCCCAGCGTGACGAGCTGCACCTGGCCGATCAGGTAGCTCTGCGCAGTGGCGTTGTTGTCTTCATAGCGCTTGATGGTGGCGGAGGCCGGCGCCAGCGCCGTGAGGGCGAGGTCTTCCGTCGAGCCGCGCGTCACGCCGATCGTCTTGCCGGCCAGGTCTGCAGGCTTCTTGATCGACATATCCTTCGGGCCGTACACGCTCTTGGGGAACGGCGCATACGCCTGCGTGAAGTCGATCACCTTCGCGCGCTCGGGGTTCTTGCCGAGGCTCGAGATGACGATGTCCACCTTGCCCGTGGTCAGGAACGGAATGCGGTTGGTGCTCGTCACGGGCACCAGTTCGGCCTTCACGCCGAGCTCTTTGGCGACGAGGTTGGCCATGTCGATGTCATAGCCCTGCAGCTTGAGATCCGGACCGAGCGAGCCGAACGGCGGGAAGTCGTTCGGGATCGCCACGCGGATCACGCCGGCCTTCTGGATGTTGGCGAGCGCATCGGCATGTGCCGGGCGGCCGGGCAGCAGCGCAGCGACCGCGCTGGCCGCCATGGCGGCGTAGAGGAACGTGCGGCGCGACGTGGAGCGCAGGGTGTGGCGGACGGCAAAGCGGGTCATTCAAATACTCCTTCAGATGCAGAAATGGAGACGAGGCGAAAGGAAATCGGGGCGTAGCGCAACGGCTCAGGCAAAGGCTCCGGCGCTGGATGCTGCGAAGGCTGCGGCGCGCTCAGGTCGATGCCGCTGCGGCGTGCGGCGGATAGAAGGTGGGCGCGCATGGCCTCTGCGCTGGCGGCGGCATCGCCTGCGGCAATGGCCTGCACGATGGCGTCGTGCTCGTGCGCGGGGTGGTCGTCTGCGCCATTGCGCGCAAACGGCAGGCGCAGGCTGTGGCCGATGGCGTGCTCCAGCTGGCCCGCCATCGCCATCAGCCCCGGGTTGCCCGACAACTGCGCGAGCAGCAGGTGGAAGTGCAAATCCGCCTCGGCCGCGCTCAGCAGGTCATTGCGCGCCAGCGCATGGGCCAACTGCTGTTGCAGCCATTGCAGGTGGCGCAGGCCGGCGGCATGCATGCGGGCGGCGGCCAGCGCTGTCCAGCCGGGCTCGAGCACCAGGCGCAGGTCGATCAACTGACGCGGCGACAGCGTGCCCAGCGCCGGCGTGGCAAACGAGCGGTGCATGCGCTCGGCACTCGCCCCTTCTGCGCCAAACTTCTGGCCGCGCACCACAACGCCGCGGCTGGGCAGGATGTCGACCAGGCCCAGCGTCTCGAGCACCGTCAGCGCCTCGCGCAACGACGCGCGGCTCACGCCCAGGCTTTCTGCCAGCTCCCGCTGCGGCGGCAGGCGGCTGCCGCTCGGGTAATCGCCGCTGAGGATGCGCCGCTGAAGTGCCTGCGCGACGGAGGAGGGAATGCTGTGCATGGGCCGGATTGAAGAAAGACACGGTCGTGGTCTGACCGGTCGCCCACCGCTTATGCGAGTTTTGTGCCATGCAGCAATGTGCGGTGTGCGGGGCCGACGTGCGAGCGGTTGATTGCCTGGGCTGCGCTCTCGAGCGAGGGCTGCGCTGCGGGACGGGGCAGCGAAAGCTTGCAGTTGGTGCGCAATGGCACCGGTTTGGACCGACCGCCGTTTGGGGCAAGCGAAGCCCGGCCACGCATTGCGGAGGCAGCGCAGCCGCGCCGCTATCGTGCCGTCACCAGAAGCGGGACCACAGCGGCCGCGATAGACAAGTTGTGGCCATGCCGCCTACCGCGCCCACGCGCGGCAATGCTCGAGATACTGCCGTTCGTGCAGGCCGATCAGATCGACAATCGACGTCCAGAGCCAGAACGGTGCGTCGATCGATTTGCCATGGCGTGACTTCAGATCGCGGCGCCATGCGAGTGCGACATCGCGCGGCATCTGCTGCCCATGCGCCAGGCCGACCACGTGGCCGAGGTACGTCGCCAGCGATACGGCGTCGCGGGTGCCCAGCGTTTCGACGTCGAGCTTGAGGTCTTGCGGCAGCAGCTCGCGCACGAAGAAGCTTGTGCCAAGCATGCGCACCCACGCCATGCGGTTGCCCAACTCGGGGCAGACGTGGCGCGCCCCGGTAACCACGCGTTCGCCGTTGTGCCGCGGCATGTCTGCACCCGGTGCGCGAGGTGCGGCGGGCGCCACGGCCTCCTTGAAATCGAGCAGGCGATACGGGCGTTCGGCACACCCCTTGGCCGAGACCAGCACCGCATAGCGCCCCTTGCCGAGCGAGCTGCAGCCCTTGACCCAATAAGCCGCGTCGACGATTTCCGCATCGTCCCGATGGCTGCCGTAAAGATGACCGACCAGCTCCAGCAGCCCGGGCTCATGCGTCAGCCGCTTCAGTTCGCGCTGCTCTTCACGCGCCAGCGGCCAGAAGCGCTTGCCCAGCGGGATCGTGGGCGACGCGTCTTCCAGCCGGTCGCGGGCGAGCTGCTTCCACGTGCGCGCCGTGGCGGCCTTCATGGCGGTATGCACAGCGGCCGGCCGCTCGGGCCGCGACATGCCGCCGTCGGGATCGATGCCGTCCAGATAGCCCGTCATCAGGCCTTCGACCATGCGCGCGGTGACGATGCCGGGCAAGTCTGAACCGCGCGCCGCCGTAGCGAGGGACACGCCCAGCCGGATGAGGTCGTGCGCAGGATTGCCGATGACCGTCTGATCGAGATCCCGAATCTGGATGCTCGTGCTGCCCCGCATGTCGCCAATAGGCCCGAGATTGCCGACATGGCAGTCACCGCAGATCCAGATGCTGGGCCCTTCGGGCAGCAGGTGTGGCTGCACCGTGGCCAGCCATTCGTAGAACTTCTCGGTATTGCCGCGCACGTAGCTGTGCACCGACCTGGCCATCTTTGCCTGCCGCAGACGCATGAGGACCGGGCCACGGTCTTGGGGCTTGACGGCTTTGGTGGGGCGCTTTTGCTCGGGCATGCCTGCCTCCTGTTGTGTCATGGGACATGCAGGTGCATGTTTCTATGCCGTAGCAGTAAAGGGGCCTGCATGGTGTGGGCGGCTCGGCCATGGCGGAGCCGCCTGCGGTGGGCGAGCGGGAATACGTTCAGCGTTACGGAAGCGGCAAGCACAAGGCGTTGATCGAGCCGGAGCCGGTGCGCGCTACGGTGACTTGGTTGCCTGGGTATCGGAGAGAGGGGCGTCACGGGCGTTAATCGGACCTGGCATTCCCGCCCGTCACGGGAATGCGTCAATCTGTTGTTATTGGCTGTAGCCACGCCGCTCTATGGCGGCTAGCACGTCCCACGATTGCGGATCGACATCGCGGCCCCCGAGCGACATCGATACGTACGCATCAATCGCATCCATAAAGCCTTTGATGAAGGCCGGCGGGAACGCGTGTGCGGAGAGGTGTTGAAGCTCCTCACGCAGCATGCCCGGGCGGCATTGGCCGTGGCTGCGCATGGCGGCGCGTGTGCGCCTGAGATACGCCTGCGCTGCGATTGCGCCGTTCAGGTAGGTGCGGTTTTTGGTGAGCGTGCCTGCGTCAGACGACGTGGGCGCGTGCGTGGCTGGTTCAGGCGGAGATGGATAAGACGCGGGGCGGTGCCCGCTTTCGACAGGTGGCATGTCGGCCTCTCTAAGTTGCAGTGGAGGCACGCCGTTCGTCGCCAGACGAGGGTGGCGGGCCTGACGGCGGGGCTGGCGAACCGGCCCTTAGAGAACGACCGGCAGACCCGAAGGTCTCCCCGCCCGGCCCGCCATAAACAACACAAGCGAGCAAGAGCGGACCATCGCTTGCGCGATAGCCTCTCTAAGAACTGCTATGCAGGTCGCCAAACCCGGCTGCCGTTGGTGCGGCAGCGCTGGGGATTATACGAAAGCGAAGCGCAAAAGCAGCCCCTAATTTCCGGCGGGAAATGTGCACACGGATTGAAGACGCAGGGCTTGCGCAACGGAGGGCACCGCTCAGCGGGGACTAGCGTGACATAAAATGGGCACAAAAATTTACAGCCAATCCGGGGGGATTGCATGCTGCCCAGTAACGACCAGGAGACCGTTCAGCCCAAGGCTGCAACGGCGACCGAGATTCCCGAGTTCGTCATCGGGAAGGCCTACAACCGCAAAAAAGAGATCACGGGAAAGTTCGGAGGCAGCGGCCAAAGCGGCATCGCGCCCTCCCGACAATCCCCGGCCATCTTTCTATTCACGGGGACTGGCGAGCAGCACGGCTACAAAGACGAGTTCGACGCATTTGGTTACCTGCACTACGTTGGTGAGGGACAGCTGGGCGATATGAAGATGACGAAGGGCAACCTCGCCATTGCCTCTCACGCGAAGGACGGCCGCGCACTGCATGTCTTTCGGATGACCGGCAAGGGGAAGCCTTGCGTCTACTTGGGCGAGTTCGCTTGTGACTCGCACTTCATCAAACGAGACGTGGACCGCAACGGAACGGAACGAGATGTGATCGTGTTTCGGCTCATGCCGGTATCGAACACGCTGCGTCGCGAACTTGACGATCTGCCCGAGCCAGACGACGGCGGCACGACGAAGGCCGAGAGCCCGCCAGCGGACCTGTCGGCGTTGAGGCAAGCGGCGATTGCTGCATGTCAGCCCAGTGGCCCCATCGCAGACCCGAAAGAGACTGTGCGGATGGCATACCAGCGCAGTGCCCGCGTTAAGCGATATGTCTTGGCGCGGGCGCAGGGCCACTGCGAACTTTGCGAGGCGCCGGCACCGTTCAATCGCAAAAGCGACGGCACACCGTATCTCGAACCGCACCACATCAACAGGCTTTCCGATGGTGGACTGGACCACCCGAAGTACGTCGGTGCCATCTGCCCTACGTGTCACCGCCTGATTCACTTTGGCGAGAACGGCCAACACCGAAACGACGAGCTACGCGCTCGCATCGCGGCAAAGGAAGCGCCGTTCGGCGGCGGCAACGCTCACTAGCTTTCTGTCAGTCCCGCACCATCGACGGCCTGAGACTAGCGCTCCACCGTCAGACCGTGGAGCGCCACTCTCAAAGAGTCGCGCTTCAGCCTAAAACGGTGAAGCTCGAGCCTCCGACGGTCGCACTTCACCCTCAAACACTGAAGTCTCACTGTCTGAGGGTGGAGGTAGTCACCCCCGAACACTAAAGCGGGAGTGTTTGAGCCTCGCACTCCACCGTTTGGCACTGAAACGTCACGCTTTGAGAGTCAGGCTCGACTCTCAAACACTCGAACTCGACTGTCCATGAGTCGAGCGTCACTCTCCAACACTGAAACGAAACAGGCGATGACCAAGCGGTTTGCTTCGGAGCACGCCGGTCCAATTGTCAAATGTCGCCGCTTGCATTGCTACCAAGGCCGCGGCACGCCAATCTCGCCCGGTTGTGCCAACCGGCATAACGTTGCCAACCAAAAAGGATTGCAATGTCACAAAACCTGATTTCGTTTCAGCCAAGCCCTGCGGACCTGACCGCCGTTGACGCGGCACTGAAGACACTGGAAGAGAAGCTCGCTGGTCTATCGGTCGAGCAACGCAGCACGCTCATGAAGATGGGCGACAAGTCGGAAGCGTTTTGCCGTAAGGCTGTGGAAGTGTTGGGTAACAACCCGGGCGTGTTGCCGGCTAACTTCAGCCTTGCTGAGCTGCGCCGCGACCTTGCTGGCTTTGACACGCTCCGCCTCGCTTGGTCCGTGTTGAGAAGCTTTACGAGCGGATGCGCGAGTCGCAGCTGGGGCTCGGCAGCGATTTGATGACGGCTTCGCTGGAGGGGTATGCCTTCTTGAAGGTGGCTGGTAAGGGGGAAGGGCTGGATACGGCTCGGCAAGCGTTGTCGGCTCGGTCTAGCCGCGGGCCTAGGAAGAAGGTAGAGGCACCTGCGGAGTGAGGTGATGGGTCGTTGATGGATTGAAAGAAAGCCGTCCTGGGACGGCTTTTTTATCACCAGCTGCCCGCAATCAATAACGATGGCTACACAAGAAAGGCCTGAACGGAGCTATTAAGTGCCCGCAAGTCAGCCAACTTCCCTTTGACGTGCTCTTTCTCCGCTGGGGACAGATCGCGCTGGAGCATTGCGAGAATCGTCTCCAGACTCTCGTCGATCCGCACTAGAGCGCGCGTGAGCCGGGCACGTAGGATTCTCCTTCGGCGAATGATCTTCCTACTTTCTCGATTCAAGTTCAGAAGCTTTATGAGATATTCGGATGGCCCTCGCGCTGCGAGAAGCGTTCCGTCTTCCTGAGTGAAGAAATACTGGCCTCTACCAGAAAAAAAGGGGTCTATGAAGCCGACAACGTTGTCATGTGTTGCATTCTGCTCCGGCGGAATCGGCCAATGTTGCGATTTTAGTCTATTGCACTTCGGACACGCAGAAACCAAATTAGATGGATCGTTTTTTAGAAGAGGGAACTTCTTTTGCGGCCGGAAATGGTCCAGCACCATACCTTCATAACCCATTTCACTCAGGACGATGTCACAATAAACACACCGCTCTTTACAATCAACAAGTATTACTTCCCGATAGTATGTGTAATCATAGTAGGTCCCATCCTCTTTTCTCTCATAACTTTCTGAGCGGACCATATCAGGAAAAAATACATCATTCATTTCAGCGCCTCAATCTTATCTTCAATTAGCCGCAGCTTCTCCTCCATCTCCCTCAATTTATCCAGATCTTTCTCATAAACAATTTCGTCGCTCCCGCCGCCTTGAGCTCGCAAATACCCGAGCTCTTTGAACTCCTCCAACTCGTCTTCGCCTATGCTCTTCTCAACAGATTTACGCAGCAGAACTTCAAATCTTTCCTCACGATCACCAAGAATGTCTTTATAAATATTTATTCTTCTAAGAATTCTCGCCCCTTCAATTAGGTAGCGATCCGCTAGCTTCTGCTTATCCAAAACATCTTCCACGCTGAACTCTCCGTCAGCGATCTCCTCAGATTCCACAAAGCTTGTGAGGATGTATATAGGTATCTTCTTATTTATTGCCCGAAGATACTGAGCCAGCTCAATGCCGAAGTATCTCGCGACACCTGAGTCTTTCAACTTCTCATCCAAAACCACAGCAACGACATCCTGAGACGTCACAAGAAACTGCATCTCGGCAAGCTCACGCTTGGGTTCAACTCCCTCAACAACAACGCCCGTCTTGTCTGAAGCAAGGCATTGCTGCAAAAGGAGCCTATAGGTTTCCCGCTGCTCTTCGTTTTCATCGACAAAAAAAACCTTCATACAATGTCCCCTACCCTCAATGGAACAGTAATCCTAAACTTGGCACCGCCTAGGCTACCTTTAGGCATCAAAGATATTGCACCACCAGAATGATCTTCCACAAAAGTTTTCACTATGGCGAGGCCCATACCAGTCCCAACGGCATCACCTTTTTTATTCCTCTTCGTAGTATATGCCGGAAGAAAGATATGATCCTCAGTCCCCACCTCAATGCCCCGCCCACTATCCTCAAAGTCGATGAACCCCTGACCATTGCTAGTCCAAAGAGATGCAGCAATACTCCGCTGCTCATTAGGCGTATCCTCGAGAGCCCAGCAGGCATTCGTTATCAGGTTAGCAAAAATACTTTCCCAGTCTATTTCATAAGATCGGACAATAAATTCGTCCGTGTCGGCCTGCAAATTAACTTTGATTCCCCGTCTCTCGAGCATCTCATGGAGACCGGAGAAGACGCTCTTGAGGACTCGAGCGACATCAACCTTCTTTCTTGTGCGTTTGTCGCGACGGACATTTCCGAGAGCAAAATTCCCGAAAACGCTAACGTATGAGACTGAGTTCTCGATAGACTGAAGTCGCCTCAGTGCAAAGTCCACCACAGGTTGCTCGAGCATAAACATACCCTTAACTATGGCGTCTTTTAGGAGATGGCTACTTGTTTTCGCTGTAGAAATTGACGCGAGCGTTTCATGTCCGAACGAAACCGTGAGTATCCCTAGAGAAGCCAAATTTGCGAGGGTATCCTTGTCCTTCTCCAGCTTTACTATTAGCTCACTAAAAGCCGATGTTTTTTTTGTTTGCTCACCAAGCGCCTTGTTGATGTCAGCAAGTTTCGCTTTCAACGGCGCATCCACGTGCTCGCTCACTTCAGCGATTCTTTCAATAATCTCCTTGTATCCCGATACATTTTCATCGACTTGAGTAATGGGATCAGGAGCTGGCGCAAGCTCTTTTTTCTTCTGCTCGGCCGCTTGAATATGTTGCTCAAAAAGTTCGATGCATTTAAGAAGAAAGGCACGCAAATCAAAGTATGCTGCACCTTCCGTTAGCCCTTCGCGATTCGTTTGGTCTATCAGATTTGGATTATCTTGACGACTTATGAATACAGCACCGACTATTTGGTTATAGCCGATCCTCCAGCCCGGCTGAGTTATGCCTTCCGGATTCTTAACACGCCGCATAGCCAGGTTTAGCCAATCACCACGACCGCTTGGATCACCATAAGGCTTGACCCTAAAATGATCCCTATAGATTCTGACCCCTTGATTATTAGCGAGAAAATTCCTTATATCGCGAGATCTAAACTCCACCCCGTTCACTTCTCGCGAGGTATTGCGCATGAAGTAAATGTCCACAGCCACCGCACCACATGCCGGCGCTGGCCCTTGCGTCTTTATCCAATCCGCCCATTTAACATTGGATTGTTCGAAAATAGGGTTTCCGTCACCGCTCGAAACCTTAAGAGATACTGAATTATCGTTATTTATACTGGATTGCAATCTCCACTCAGCTGCCTCCAGCATATGGTCAGACGAGATAGGCCCATTCAGGTCAGCACCTTCTAGTCCAGACTGGACAGTAATAACAAAATCCAGGTTTCTGCTAAACGGTGAAACCAAAAGAGAGAGTTCACGCCGCAACTCAAAAATTGAATCCCGCCCCCAGCGGTCCTTTAATCCCGACATGACATATCGGGAGCCGCTGCCGCGAAGTAGGGTCTCGGCATTCTCTTGAGTCGGATCTAACGCAACCTCGTACACGGTATGCCTAATCTCATCCAGTCCGGCGCTGCGTTGGTGACTGTACTTGCCCCAATCCACTGTTAGTTCGAGCAGGCTCTCCGCTCCCTTGATCTTGGTTTGTAGTGTGAGATGCTCGCAAAGCCGGTCCAACCCCAGACGCCCCAAACCTTTGGCTCCAGTAAGGACGCGCTGCTTTCCCGAGACCAGCGTATCAACTTTGTTGGTAGTACCGATCCGCATCCATTGATTAATCAGAGCATCTCGATCCATCCCCGTACCATCGTCGGATATAACAAGACGAGGGGATTCCCCTTCTAAATCAATGAACTCCAAATCCACTCGTGAAGCGTCAGCGTCATAAGCATTCTTTACTAACTCAATAATCGCCACAAGCGAGCTGGAAACACTTTCTCTGCCGAGTTGGATGGCTACGCGGGCCTCCACAGAAAAAGGGAATTCACCTATAACGGTTTTGCTATTCACGACGATCACCTAGCTCGAACGGTATGCTCTTGACGGAACGCACTGTTAAATGCCTACAGCGGATACTCTCGTTCAGATATGTTGTCACCATGTCCGATCTTAGGTGATCAATCAACAATCTACAATCCTCTAACGACCCAGAGCGAGGAGTTAATACGATCAAATGATTTTCAACGGCGACTGGCTCATGGCAATTGATCAGTGTGGCAACAGTCCGCACGCGGTCAGATGGACTGGAAGTGCGTCGAATGACTACCATGGGGCCTTTCGCTTTCCTCCCTAGATGTCGAATCCTTTCCGGCAGCTCCGTTACCTCGGCCCATTTAGGGAGGGTTTTTGCATGCGCATAAGGAGCTGATGGCCCGGTTTTTGGGTCTCTATGAGGTACGACCGCACCAACCGAAACGTGAAAATATCTATCAATCGTATTCAGTTCAACTCCTCTTCCGCCTACCACTAGCGAGAGAGGCTGCGCCGCTCGATACCCGCGCATCAAAAAGACATCTATGTCAGCCGCATCACCAAATGCACCGTGCACTTCAGTAGTCACCTTAGTCGTCGCACCTATCTTGGCGCGCCACTTTTCGTAACGACTCCCACTTCTCAGCACGTCCGGCAAAATTGCAAGCATTCGCCCTTCTTGCGGAAGGATTTGAATGCAGTAGTCCGCAAAAACCGCTGCGGAATTAACAAGCCCCGTGGCCCACTCCACGTCGCTCGGCGTCGGCATTGGGGAAAAAGGAGGGTTAGTGACAATTGCGTTGATAACCCCCTTGTATTGCTGTTTTTCAGCAAGAAAGTTTCCACATCTAATATTTGCAAGAAGCGATTCGTAGTGATGTTCCTCGTAGCGACCGGACCCAATCGCTCCTCTTGCCCTCGCTAGCGCGACCAGCTTTTTCTTAGCCAGCGAAACAAAAGCCTCATTGATGTCGAGGCCGAAAAGCCTTCTGTTCCATGCTTTGAGTGTTCGAGCTAAGCTCCGGTCCACCGGCAAATGTGCTGCGGCGGCCAGCAATAGGTTCCCGGTGCCGCACGCCGGATCGAGCAACCTGAGCTGTGGGATCTCGTGCGCAACATCACTCAGCAACTTGTCCGCGAGATCGCTAGGGGTAAAGAAAATACCATCCCTCTTCTTCTTCTCCTCGTCGAGGGATCCGAGCAGATTCAACTCTTGACGCTCAATACTGACTGAATCAAATAGCTCGGTCGCTGCTGCGCTCTCTAGTAGATTTGACGGCATGCTTTTTTAGGTTGCTGCTCAGCACACGCGGTATTTCCTGCGAGACGCTATGTGTCTGATAGCGATTGAATCTATTGATCGTGCGTAGAAAAACCCGCCAGAAGGCGGGTTTTTCTATGTACAGCTCAGGGGTGCCGCAGATGCCGCCACCCAATTGGACCATCAAACATCAATATTCCGCGCCACCAACGCATTCGTCTCAATGAAGTTCCGGCGCGGTTCCACGTCATCGCCCATCAGCGTCGTAAAGATCTGGTCCGCCGCAATGGCGTCCTCAATCTGCACGCGCAGCAGGCGGCGCTGGGTAACGTCCATGGTGGTTTCCCACAGCTGCTCGGGGTTCATTTCGCCCAGGCCCTTGTAGCGCTGGCGGCTCACGCCGCGCTCGGCTTCGCTCAGCAGCCACGTCATGGCGGCGTGGAAGTCAGACACGGGCTGCTCGCGCAGCTTGTCGCCGGTGCCGCGGCGTACCCTGGCGCCTTCGCCAATCAGGCCCTGGAAGGTCTGGGCGGTCTGGGCCAGGGCGGCGTAGTCGGCGCCGGCCACGAAGTCGGCGTCGATGTGGCTGAGGCGCTGGTTGCCGTGCTGGCGGCGCACGACCATCACGCGGTACTTCTCGGTCTTCTCGTCGTACTGCATGAAGGCGTCGGCCGTGGCGCCGCCGTTGGCGTTGCTGGCGTTGCCTTGCATTTCCAGCAGGCGGGCCTTGAGCGCGCGGGCGCTGGCTTCGGCGGCGGCTTCGTTGCTGAGGTCCAGCGCCACGCCTTCGGCAATGGCGCGCAGGGCGTCGGCGTCAATCACGCGAGACAGGCGCTCGATCACGCCGCGGCTGAGCTGGTACTGGCGCGCGAGTTCGGCCAGAGCGTCGCCCGAGATCTCGGTGCCATCGGCACGCACCAGGGCGGCGGTGTCCAGCGCCTGGCGCACGAGGTAGGCGGCCATCTCGTTGTCGTCTTTGATGTAGCGCTCTTCCTTGCCGTGCTTGATCTTGTAGAGCGGCGGCTGGGCGATGTACACGTGGCCGCGCTCGATGATCTCTGGCATCTGGCGGTAGAAGAACGTGAGCAGCAGCGTGCGGATGTGCGAGCCGTCCACGTCAGCATCGGTCATGATGATGATGCGGTGGTAGCGCAGCTTGTCGAGGTTGTAGTCGTCCTTGCCGATGCCGGTGCCCATGGCGGTGATGAGCGTGAGCACTTCCTGGCTGGAGAGCATCTTGTCAAAGCGCGCGCGCTCGACGTTCAGGATCTTGCCCTTGAGCGGCAGGATCGCCTGGAACTTGCGGTCGCGGCCCTGCTTGGCGGAGCCGCCTGCGGAGTCACCCTCGACGATGAAGAGTTCAGACAGCGCGGGGTCTTTCTCCTGGCAGTCGGCCAGCTTGCCGGGCAGGCCCATGCCGTCGAGCACGCCCTTGCGGCGCGTCATCTCGCGGGCCTTGCGGGCGGCTTCACGCGCGCGGGCGGCTTCAACGATCTTGCCGCAGATGATCTTGGCGTCGTTGGGCGTTTCATCCAGGAACTCGGCCAGCGCCTTGCTGACGATGTCTTCCACCGGCAGGCGCACTTCCGACGAGACGAGCTTGTCCTTGGTCTGCGAGCTGAACTTGGGCTCCGGCACCTTGACGGACAGCACGCAGGTCAGGCCTTCGCGCATGTCGTCGCCCGAGGTCTCGACCTTGGCCTTCTTGGCGATCTCGTTGTCGGTGATGTACTTGTTGATGACGCGCGTCATGGCGGCGCGCAGGCCCGTGAGGTGGGTGCCGCCGTCGCGCTGCGGGATGTTGTTGGTGAAGCAGAGCACCTGCTCGTTGAAGCCGTCGTTCCATTGCATCGACACTTCAACGCCCACGCCGTCTTTCTCGCCTTGGGCGTGGAAGATGGTCGGGTGCAGCACGCTCTTGTTCTTGTTGATGTACTCAACAAAGCCCTTCACGCCGCCCGAGAAGGCGAAGTCTTCTTCCTTGCCAGTGCGCTGGTCGGTCAGCTTGATGTGAACGCCGTTGTTCAGGAACGAGAGCTCGCGGATGCGCTTGGAGAGGATCTCGTAGTGGTATTCGACGTTGGTGAAGATCTCTTCGTCGGCCAGGAAGTGGACTTCGGTGCCGCGCTTGTCGGTGGTGCCCGACACACGCAGCGGCGAGACTTCGACCATCTTGCCGTCCGGCGCTTCCATGGTTTCCAGCAGGCGGTTCTGCGGAATGCCGCGCGCGAAGTCCATCTGGTGGACCTTGCCGTCGCGGCGGATCGTGAGCTTGAGCCACTTCGACAGGCCGTTGACGCAAGACACGCCCACGCCGTGCAGGCCGCCCGAGACCTTGTAGCTGTTCTGGTCGAACTTGCCGCCGGCGTGCAGCTCGGTCATGACGATTTCGGCCGCGCTGCGCTTGGGCTCGTGCTTGTCGTCAAACTTGATGCCGGTCGGGATGCCGCGGCCGTTGTCCACCACCGAGATGGAGTTGTCGGTGTGGATGGTGACGTGGATCTCGGTGCAATGGCCGGCCAGCGCTTCGTCGATGGAGTTGTCCAGCACCTCGAAGACGAGGTGGTGCAGGCCAGTGCCGTCGGACGTGTCGCCGATGTACATGCCCGGCCGCTTGCGTACCGCCTCCAGGCCTTCCAGGATCTGGATCGAGGCGGCGCCGTAGCTGCTGCCGTCGGCGGGGGTGGATTGCGGTTTCTGCTCTTCGGTCATGTCGTTCTGCTCGCTGCCATGGGCGCGGAAATGGTTGTCTCAGCGCACACAGCGGGGTTGCTTAAAAACGGCGAAGGGGCGGATCTTTCCGATCCAGCCCCTCGTCTTGCTTTCGATGGTGCGTCTTCGTCAGATGCGCATCGGCATGACGACGTACTTGAAGGTGTCGTCGTCGGGCAGGGTGATGAGCGCGCTCGAATTGGAGTCGCCCAGGCTCACCTGCACCTTTTCGGCCTTGAGGTTGGCCAGTACGTCCAGCAGGTAGGTGACGTTGAAACCGATGTCGAGCGCGTCGCCCTGGTAGTCGATTTCGAGTTCTTCCTGCGCTTCTTCCTGGTCAGCGTTGGTGGAGCTGATCTTGAGGACGTTGGTGTCGAGCATGCAGCGCACGCCCTTGAACTTGTCGGTCGTCAGAATGGCCGTGCGTTGCAGGGCGCTCTGCAGAAACGCGCGGTCGATCGTGAAGCTGTTGCGGTAACCCTTCGGGATCACGCGCTGGAAATCCGGGAACTTGCCTTCGACCAGCTTGGAGATCAGCTCGATGTTGCCGAAGGTGAACTTGACCTGGTTCGACGCCAGTTGCACCGAGACGGGATCGTCCACGTCTTCGAGCAAACGTTGGAGTTCGAGAATCGTCTTGCGCGGGATGATGACTTCGTGCCGGCCGCCGGCGCCTGCCGGTTGCTCGCCGGTCTCGACGCCGCAGTAGGCCAGCCGGTGGCCATCGGTGGCGACGGCCATGACCTGCTTGCCGTCAACCACCAGCAGCATGCCGTTGAGGTAGTAGCGGATGTCCTGCTGGGCCATCGCGAAGTGCACCATCGCCAGCAGGTGCTTGAGCGTCTTCTGCGGCAGCGTGATGCGTGCGCCGAAATCGGTGGCTTCGGCCACGGTCGGGAATTCTTCGGCCGCCAGCGTCTGCAGCGCAAAGCGGCTCTTGCCCGATTGCACCGTCATGCGCTTGTCGTTGAGCGTGAGCGCCACTTCGCCGTCGGGCATTGCACGCAGGATGTCGACGAGCTTGCGGGCGGCCACGGTGGTGGCGATGTCGCCGGCGCCGGCGCCGCAATCGGCGTGCGTGGTGATCTGGATTTCGATGTCGGTGGACAGGAAGGAAACCCGTTCACCCTTCTTGGTGATGAGCAGATTGGCCAGGATGGGCAGCGTGTGACGGCGTTCCACGATGCCGCTCACGATTTGCAGCGGACGCAGCAGGTTGTCTCGCGAGGTTTTGACCAATTGCATGAAGGCGATCCTTGCAGTTTGAGGTGGCACCGCGCGCGCCCCTCATGGCGTGTGCCTGCAGGAGCATTTGCGATTGACCCCCAAAGTCTTTGTAAATCAAGGGGTTAATCACAAATTATACCGCAAAGAAGGGGGCGCTGGATAGCGTCGCGCGCGCGGCAAATACGGCTATTGTGCATGAAAAGACGCCCGCATTCGAGCGGGCGTCTGCACGCGGCCAATTCTGTGCAGATGGCGCTGCCATGCGCTTTGGTGGCATGCGGCAGCGCGATGCGCCGTCAACCCTTGAGCGTTTGCTCCAGCACGTGCAGCTCGTGGTTGAGCTGGGCGTCCTTGGTGCGCTCGTCGGCGATCTTGCGCACGGCGTGCAGCACCGTGGTGTGGTCGCGCCCGCCGAACAGTTCGCCAATCTCGGGCAGGCTCTTCTGCGTGAGCTCCTTGGCCAGATACATGGCGATCTGGCGCGGGCGCGCGATGTTGGCCGGCCGCTTCTTGGAGTACATGTCCGCGACCTTGATGTTGTAGAAATCCGCGCAGGTCTTCTGGATGTTCTCTACCGAAATCTGGCGGTTCTGCACGGTCAGCAGGTCTTTGAGCGCCTCGCGCGTGACCTCGATCGTGATTTCTTTGCCGTGGAAGTTCGAGTACGCCAGGATCTTGCGCAGCGCGCCTTCGAGCTCGCGCACGTTCGAGCGCAGATGCTTGGCGACGAAGAAGGCCACCTCTTCCGGCACGGTCACGTTCTCGGCCTGCGCCTTCTTCATCAGAATCGCCACGCGCATTTCCAGCTCGGGCGGCTCGATGGCGACCGTGAGCCCGGAGTCGAAGCGCGAGATCAGGCGGTCATCGATGCCGGTGATCTCCTTCGGATACGTATCGCTGGTGATGATGACCTGCGCGCGGTTGGCGATCAGCGCCTCGAACGCGTAGAAGAATTCTTCCTGCGTGCGGTTCTTGCCCGAAAAGAACTGGATGTCATCGATCAGCAGCAGATCCAGCGAGTGGTAGTAGCGCTTGAAATCATCAAACGCCTTGCGCTGGTAAGCCTTCACTACGTCGGAAACGTACTGTTCTGCGTGGATATAGCGGATGCGCGCACGCGGATTCTCCATCAGCATGAAGTTGCCGATGGCATGGATCAAGTGCGTCTTGCCCAGGCCCACGCCGCCGTACAGGTACAGCGGGTTGTACGACTTGCCGGGGTTGTTGGCGACCTGGATGGCCGCTGCGCGCGCCAGCTGGTTGGCCTTGCCGGTGACGAAGTTGTCGAACGTGAGGATCGGGTTCAGGCGCGAGCGCTCGTGCACGGTGTCGTCCACGGGCGCCTGCGGCGGCGTGGCCAGGCCCAGGTTGGGCGCCACCGCCGGGGCAGCCGGCGGCATGCGGTATGACTGGGCGCTGGCCTCGGCGGCATCCATGACCGGCACGTCGATGTCGGCCACGGCGTGGCTGGCCGTGGCGAGCGCGGTTTCGCGGTACATGGCGGGCGCGGGGCGCATGGCCGCCGCGTCGTGCGTGATGCCGGCGGCAGGCATCGCCTGCGCCGGTTGAATCGATTGCGCCGCCAGCGGCTGCATGGGCACCGGTGCCAGCGCCGGCTGCAGGGCCGCCTGGCGCTGGCCGGCCGTCGGGTCGAGCACGAACTGCACGTCGACGGGCATCTCCCAGTAGTCGCACGCGAGCGACTGGATGCGGCCCGAGAACTGGCTCTTGACCCAGTCGAGCTTGAAACGGTTGGGCGCGGCAATCCGCAGCATGCACGCCTGCTCGTCGAATGACAGCGGCGTCAGCGGCTTGATCCACGTCTTGAATTGTTGCGGCGTCAACTCACTCTCGAGCTGGGCAGACGCCGCGTGCCAGAAATCCTGCATCGTTATCGTTAGGTGTTTGACCGGCGCCACACGCATCGCCCCAGGCGATGCCCCCGTGAGGGCCGACCGCCGGGCCTTGGCGCAGGCCAGAAACCGGGCGGCTTTCGTTATTGGAACGGGATTGTACCCCCGCCCGAAAGTTATCCACAAAGGATAAGTCTGTGGATAACCTGTGGACCCGCTGTGAGTAGCGGTGGACAACCGATTTTGTGCGTTGGCTGCAAACCCAATGCCCGCAAGGCTTTCCGCAAAGCACACCAAGCCGCACAAGGCGCTGGGGACAACTCGCCCCAAGGTGGATTGTTGACGTTTGCCGCACGTTATCCCCAATCGGCGAGGGTTGACAGGCGCGGTAAATATCGTTTAAATGGCGGGTTCTGCGATGCGCGGCAGGGGAGCGCACGCTTGTTCGCGTCAGACGCGGCGGCGGGGTCCAACCCGTTGCGCATGATCCGGCGGGGCCCGCAGCTTTGGCCCGCCATGCCGGTGACGCCCAGACCTGAACAACACAGCGCACGGCGGTCTGCGTGGGCGATTTCTCCTACTGAATCGACACCAGGCTGGACGGGGCGACCCTAAGCCCGGCGCGTGCGGCAGCGTCCGCACCACCCATTAACAAGAGAGTGCATCATGAAGCGTACCTATCAACCTTCCGTTACCCGTCGCAAGCGCACCCACGGTTTCCGTGTTCGCATGAAGACCCGTGGTGGCCGTGCCGTGCTGAACGCACGCCGCGCCAAGGGTCGCAAGCGCCTGGCCATCTGACAGTGCCGCGCCCGGGCAGCGGCCTCCGGCTGTTTGCCCATGGCTTCTGCGGCACGCCGGCGATGGGCCCGCACGCCTACCCCAAGGCCGCAAGGCTGACGAAAACGGATGAGTTCTCATCCGTTTTTGCTTTGCGGCCGGTCCGGCGTAGTCGTCACTTCGTGCTGTACGTCCGCGCGAACGGACATCCGCAGGCACGCCTTGGCGTGGTGATCGGGAAGAAGTTTGCGCGCCGCGCCGTCGAGCGCAATCTCATCAAGCGCCAGTGCCGCGAACTCTTCCGCCTGCGGCAGCCCTTGCTGGGCGGGCGTGACGTGCTGATCCGCCTGCAGGCCAAATTCCCCCGCGAAGACACGCCCACCGTGGCGGCCCTCAAGCGCATCTGCCGCGAAGAGCTGTCTCACCTGTTCGATGTTGCGGCACGCCCGCTGCCGGCCCCACCCGCGCCCAGGCCCGGGGGCGACGCATGACGCGCGTGCTGCTGTTCCTGTTGCGCGTGTACAAGGTGGCGTTCAGCCCCTTCGTGGGTGCGCAATGCCGTTTCCTGCCGACCTGCTCGGACTATGCACGCGACGCCGTGCTGCTTCATGGGCCCGGCTACGGCAGTTATCTTGCGGCAAAACGTCTATGCCGCTGTCATCCGTTCGCTCAAGGCGGGTATGATCCTGTGCCGCCCGCTGCTGGCGACGCTGTGCCCCGCTCCGATTCCGCATCGACCGACGCGACCGCAGCTGACGCTCACGCTGCGCGGCCGTCGATTCACCTTCCCAGACCGTAATCCGACATGGATATCAAACGCACCATTCTCTGGGTGATCTTCTCGCTGGCGGTTGTCCTGCTGTTCGACAACTGGCAACGCGCGAATGGCCACCAGTCGATGTTCTTCCCGACGCCGCAGACGGCCACGGCCCCTGCCGCCGCGCCGGGCGGCACGCCTGCCGGCGACGTGCCGAAGAGCGCCGCCACCGCGGCGGCAGGTACGCAGGCCGCCCCGGCCACGGGCGCGGCCTCGCAGGCGCCGGCTTCGGAGAAGATCGTCATCACGACCGACGTGCTGCGCGCCACCATCGACACGGCCGGCGCGATCGTCAGCAAGCTTGAACTGCTCACGCAGAAGGACCACGACGGCAACCCGGTGGTGCTGTTCGACCGCAGCGTCGAGCGCACGTACCTGGCGCGCTCGGGCCTGATCGGCGGGGATTTCCCGAACCATACGACGG